>NZ_JBYVJY010000007.1:0-172737 GCF_058147145.1 Patiriisocius sp. 208BN25-11 | reverse complement strand
AAGTCGTTTATAGCTACTACCTCAATGTTTGGGTTTTTTGAAGCTATTCTGAAGGCGATTCGCCCTATTCGGCCAAAGCCGTTAATTGCAATTTTTGTTTTCATAATTTGTTTTTTGCATCTTATGATGCTATTAATACCTTATATAGATGTAATATCGGCTACTCTTATTAAATCCTCATCGATTTTATTTGATCCTTCTAATGAAACTTTAAAATCTACCGTCACTACTTTATTATGGACAACACCTATCATTACATTTCGTTCTCCTCGTAGCAGTGCATCTATGGCACCAACGCCAAGTCTACTGGCGAGTACTCTATCGTAACAACTTGGAGAACCTCCTCTTTGAATATGTCCTAACACCGTTACTTTACATTCATATTCTGTAAGATTCTCACGAATATAATCGGCAAGGCCCAAGATGTTTTTGCCTATCTGATCACCTTCTGCTACCACGACAATACTGCTTGACTTTCCAGATTTTTTACTTCGTTTTAAAGAGGCTAGTAAGCGCTCTTTTCCCATATCTTGCTCTGGAATTAAAATCTCTTCTGCACCAGCGCCAATCCCTGCATTTAATGCAATGTCTCCTGCATCTCTTCCCATTACTTCTACTAAAAACAATCTATTATGAGAATTGGCAGTGTCTCTAATTTTATCAATGGCTTCCACTACGGTATTTAGAGCAGTATCATAGCCGATGGTAAAATCGGTTCCATTAATGTCATTATCGATGGTACCTGGGAGTCCGACGATTGGAAAATTAAACTCTTCATTAAATACGATGGCTCCTGTAAAGGTACCGTCGCCGCCTATGGCTACAAGGGCATCTACTCCTTCAGCCTTTAAATGTTTGTATGCACTAGCCCTTCCTTCTTTAGTTCTAAATTCTTGTGATCGAGCTGATTTTAAAAAAGTACCTCCTTTATTAATGATGTTTTTTACTGATCGTGCATCAAGGGGTTTAAAATCTCCTTCGATTAAACCTTGATACCCTCTAAAAACACCAACACAGGCGATGTCGTGATATACGCAAGAACGAACCACTGCGCGAATGGCTGCATTCATGCCAGGGGCGTCGCCACCACTGGTTAAGACTGCTATTTTCTTCATAATTGATTTTATATTCTAAATATATCATCAAAAAATAGGACAACCAATCTATGTATAACACTACAACGTTTTCGGTTAACAACTTTGTAGGTTTACTAAAGTTTCCGAAGAAAAACCATCAAAAAAGGTCTGAAAAGAAAGAGAACAAAGTACTCTTTTACTTTTCAGACCTTCTGGAAAAGGAATAAAGGTTATTATCTATTTATTTCGTTAATATTAGGTATTGCCAAGCTTCAAAATTATGTTCTTGGTTTTCAGAAAGTATTATTTTTTTATTTGTCATTAGATCTGTAAAAGTACCTGTCAACGGAATTTTAAAAGAAGTAGCCTCACTAGAAACATTCGCGATATAAATAAGCTCATTTCCTTTATTATCTCTTCTAAATGCTAAAATGTTATTTTCATTTGATGCACTAATAGGCTTATAACTTGCTGCTGCCTTAGCTCCATGTAATGCTGGATTGTTGTTTTTTAGCGTTCCTAATTTTTCTAAGATGGGCCACATTGTAGCCTTTGTATGAGGTATTTCATCTTTTTCAAAAAACAATAACCTGTGGTCTAAATCATATTCTTGTCCACTATAAATTAAAGGCATACCAGGCATGCTATAACTTAAGGCTAGCATCGTTTCGGCAGCATCTCCCATACGTTCTTTGATGGTTCCATTCCATGAATTTTCGTCATGATTGGTAATAAAATTGACCAAGAAATCGGTTTTTTCATACATGGTATCCATCTTCTTCATGTAGTTATGAAAATCCTTAGCATTTTTCTTTCCTTGTGCAATTTCATTAAATAAATGATGCCCTTCCCACGCATAAGCCATTTCAAAAAGGTTGTCCCCTTTTAACAATTCTGGTTCCCATGCTTCTGCCAACATAAAAATATCTTTTTCTGCTCTTAATTTTGGAATACTATATTCCCAAAACTTAAGAGGTACAGACCCCGCTACATCACAACGAAAGCCATCAATTCCTTCTTCTTTTACCCAATATAACATGTCTTCGGTCATTTCTTTCCAAAGCATTTCATTGTCGTAATTTAAATCGGCTACATCTGCCCAACCAACAGGGATTCCATCCTCATTTAACGGATCTGTGATTTCTCCTTGTGCATTTTTAGTATAAAATTCTGGGTTTTCTTTTAACCAAACGTGATCCCAACCTGTATGATTTGGAACCCAATCTAGAATAACAAACATATCATTATCATGAGCGGTTTGAATCAATTCACGAATATCTTCTTTGGTACCAAACTCAGGATTTACCTCTTCAAAATTTGATACAGCGTAATAGCTCCCTAACATTTTATCTCTAGTTGCCTCATCCTCTATCAAGCTTGCAAAATCTCCGCCAGTGGCTTTTCTTTTTGTTTCAGAAATAGGAAACACGGGCATCAACCAAATAATTTTAACCCCTAATTCTTTTAACTGGGGGATGTCTTTTGTAAAAGCATCAAAAGTTCCCTCTTTAGAATATTGACGAATATTTGCTTCATACAATACAGCATTTTCCAAATCACCATCTGTAATGGTCTTAATTACAGGTGTTTCATCGGCTTTAACTTTATTTGAAGTATCCTTACAGCTTATAAATACTACGGAAAGTAGGAGTAAAAGGAGTTGTGATTTCATGGTATTTTTTTGATAGTTCATATTACTTATTCGCTAGTATTACATAATCATTTGCTGGCACTAGGGTGTCATTATACTTTAATTCTTTAGTTCCTTTATTGAATATAACCCTTACAATTTCATTAAAATAAGATCTTTGTAGTACCATCATTTCTTCGTTTGCCTGTAGTATTTTTGTACTACCATATTGCAACGCCATAGAATTTCTGCGTTTTTTTACCAAATCAGTTACTTTATTACGTAATGCTTGTTCATGTTCATTTAACCCATCAAATTGCATCATTTTTCGATTGTCTGGATCTCCGGCACCAATACTTCCATACTCATCTCCATAATAAATACATGGTATGCCTGGACTTGTCATGTTAAACGCTTGTAGCATGGCCAATTTATTGTATGCAGTGACATCACTCATTCCAACTTCAGTAGTCCAACCTACTTTTTTAGCATTTTCATTGAATTTTAAGTCACCAGAAGCATAGGTGATAAAACGAGCTCTGTCTTGATTTCCAGAAATATTTGCCATTAAATGATGATTTCCGTAGTAGGTCAAACCTTGTTTTACTTGTTTTGCAAGTCTCTCAAATGAAGCATCGGTAGCAAAGGCATTTACAGTCACATCATATAAATTGAAATCAAATTGAGCATTTAACATTCCCGTATTTATGTAACTACGAATTAATCTCGGACTCCCATACGTCTCTCCCACTTGGTAAATAGAACGTTTTGTTCGCTGCTTCACTTTTTTGGTGAGTGTACGCCAAAAATCTAACTGAATATGCTTCGTTGCATCATGACGAAAACCATCTAATTCGTATTCGGTGAGCCAGTATGCTGCACTATCTGTCATTTTTTCTACAACTTCCTTTTTACTAAAATCGAGTGTCGGTAAAAATGTATCAAACCATGTTGTTAAACGATGGTCATCCCAACGCTCTGTATTCATAGAACCATCTGGTAAGTATAATGACGTTGCCCATTCTGGGTGTTCTTTGTAGAGCACATGTTCTTCATGTACATGGTTTGCAACATAGTCTAATAGCACATTCATCCCATTTTTATGTGCTGCAGCTATGAGTTCTTTAAATACTTCTTTAGTACCATATCGATGATCTATAGCAGTATTGCTAATAGGCCAATAGCCATGATATCCAGAAAATTTTGTCATGGGATCAGGCCACATGCCATATGCTCCCTCGGGATTTTGAGTGATGGGAGATAACCAAATGGTATTGATCCCTAATTCGGTAAAATACCCTTCATTAATTTTGTCTAAAACCCCTTGTAAATCTCCTCCATAGTAATTTGCCTTTGGGAGAATACTATCGTTTTCAACTTTTTTTGTATTCGCAGTATTACCGTCTTTAAAACGATCTACCATTAAAAAATACATGATTTGAGTATGAAAATCGGTTCGGTTTAGCTCCTTTGTATCTGTAATGACTGTCCCTTTAGACAAAGGAACAATTACGTCATTCCCTCTTCCATAGCTATTGAAAGAATACACTCTAATAAGTTGTCTTTCGTTTGCATACTTCGGAAATGTTATGGTGATGGTATTGTTTTCTGAAATGATCTGGTTCGCATCAATTTGTTCATTCCCTATGTAGGCTATGATGCTTGTATCTTCTTGTGTTGTCTCTAACGTAAAGCCGTTTTCTAAAATTTCCGAAGTAGTAATAAAAGGTACTTTATCTTCATAGGTAGGTATGGATATAACAGAGTTAGTTCCTCCCATTCCATTGCTTACTTTTTTGGTATTGGTGGGATCAAAAGTATCATTGCCATCTACAACAAGCAGGTATTGATGATCTCCAGGAGTTACATATGTTTTAAAGGTATAGTTGTCACTATCTAATGACATCGATGCTGTTTGCCAATTGTTGAAAGCTCCTTTAATGGCTACCGTTTTAGGATTTGAAAGGGCAGCTTTAGAAATAGAAATGACCACTTCTTTTAAGGTGCTCTTAAACAATGGTATATCATTAGCAATGGCACCTGTCCATACTCGCAAGTTCGAAATCGCTGGCATTGCATTAGTAACTTCAATTTCAATCTCATTTTTATTGGCACTCATTGACGCCTTATAATGAGAAGTGCTTTCTATTGAATCTAAAATAGAGGTATCTAAAAAATAATCGCCTGTAACAATCGTTGTTGCCTTATTTTCCAAATAAACTGGAGTGGCCTGCCCATCAATGTTACTTTGATAAAGCAATGGTGTGTTGTTGGTATCGCATCCCAAGAACGCAAACAAACAAATAATTAGAAATGAACTATATCGCATTGTTTAATTTTTTAAATCAATAATCATGGAAGCTCTTGGAGCAACTTTAAGGGTTTGATCAAGAAGTATTGAGGTGTCAGAAAGTATTTCGGTTCCTTGTTTTGCACCTTGTAATCCTTCATTAAAGCGATCTAATTTCAATTCTTTTTTTGAAGTGGTATTATTAATAATTACCATGACACGATCATCTTCATTGTATCTAAAATAAACATACACGCCATCCATTGGGATATACTGTAATAATTTACCTGTGTGTATGACACTTTTGTTCTTCCTATAATTGAGTATTTTTTTTGTAAAGCTATGATAGGCCTCTTGCGATGCAGTTCTTCCTGTTTTTTCAAAAGCATTTGCTGTATCCTCTTCCCATCCGCCAGGAAAATCTTTTCGAATATCACCATCGCCTCTTTTCTCCTTATTACCCACCATTCCAATTTCATCACCATAATAAATCTGCGGAATCCCTCTTGTGGTTAAAATGAGTGTTATTACTTGCTTATAGATGTCCAAATCACTTTCATAGATTTCGTTTATTCTATTGGTATCATGGTTTCCTGCAAAAACAAGTACATTATTAATATCTGCATATAGAAAATCATTCGAGAAATTATTGTAGGCACGAATCAATCCTTTATCCCATGAAGCTTCTTGGCGAAACATTTCTACGATAGCATCGTGTAATGTAAAATCCATTACAGCCGGCAAACCAGAATTAAATCCTTGAAGTGCACCTATTTTGCTGTCCTTTTGCCAATATGCTATTTCACTTTGGCTATGCATCCAAACTTCACCAACGATATTAAAATTTGGGTATTCCTTCATAATCGCTTTTGTCCATTTAGCAATACTCTCCTTGTCATTATAACTATAGGTATCTACGCGTAATCCATCTAGGCCAGCATATTCTATCCACCAAATAGCATTTTGAATCATATAGTTTAGCACCAATGGGTTTGCTTGATTCATATCGGGCATGGTGGTATCGAACCAACCATTCATGCACCCTTGAGCATCTACTTTAGCGGCATTCACATCAAATTGGGTCGACATTCTATAGTTACTTCTTTTAAAACCACTTTGGTCTCCGTCTTTCCAGGTATGTATCCAATCTGAAGTAGGTAAATCCTGAATCATCCAGTGTTTGCTTCCCCAGTGATTTGTAACATAATCCATAATGAGTTTCATATCTCTCTTATGCATTTCTTTGGCTAAAGTGCGATAGGTTTCATTGGTTCCATAGCGACTATCGATGTTATAAAAATCACTCTGAGCATAGGTATGGTAACTATAGGTTGGTTCATTGTCTTCCAACAAGGGAGTACTCCAAAGTGCTGTAATACCTAACTCGTCTAAATAATCTAAACGATCTATGATTCCTTGAATATCACCTCCGTGTCTACCACCATTAAAACTTCTATTTACTTTTTCTACCGTTGAAGGGGTGTTATCATTTGCCGGATTTCCATTTGCAAAACGATCTGGCATGATTAAATACACCACATCACTAGCATCAAAACCTTGTCTAGTAGCACTTGCTGCATTTCGAGATTTTAGTTCAAATGCTCTTGTAAAAGCTGTGGTTCCTTTCTTCTGAAATGTTAGAGAATAGGTACCTGCTTTCTTTGAATTGGTATCTACAGAAACAAAAAGGTAATTTGAATTCTCAGTCCGTTTTATAGCTACTATAGGCAAATCAGTTGAGATAACATCATAGCTTGCAATATTTTGTCCGTATACCAAAATCTCTAAAGTACTATGCTGCATATCTGCCCACCAAAAAGGGGGCTCTAAGCGATCTATTTGAGCACTACAAAAACTTGCAGCTAGTAAAAAAAATAAAATTACAAGGTGTTTCATATTAAGCATTCATTTTTTGTTTAGGAACTATGGTAAGGAGTTCGTCATTTACTTTAATAGTAAGCTCCTTTTCACCATGTACTTGGAAACTATTTTTATCTTGAGAAATAGTAACTTCTACTATCTGTCCTCTGAAATTTATTTTAAAACTATAAGCTTTCCATTTTGAAGGAATTCTTGGTTCAAAAGAGAGGATTCCTTCTTTAATTCTCATGCCACCAAACCCTTCTACAATACTCATCCAGGTTCCAGCCATACTTGTAATATGACATCCTTCTTCTACCTCTTTATTGTAATCATCTAGATCTAATCGAGAAGTTTGTAGATAAAAATCATAGGCTTGGTCCATACGCCCCAATTTTGCAGCTTGTATGGCATGTACACACGGAGAAAGTGATGATTCATGTACTGTAAATGGCTCGTAAAAATCATAATGACGTGCTAATGTATCGGTACTAAAATGATCTTCGAAGAAATAAAAACCTTGTAAAACATCGGCTTGTTTTATGTAGGGTGAACGTAAAATACGGTCCCAACTCCACTTTTGATTAATAGGTCTATGCATTGGATCAAGAACATCTAATGTTTTTAAATCCTTATCTAAAAATCCATCTTGTTGTAAAAACAGGTTTAAGTCTTTATCGAATGGAAAGTACATCTTTGAAGCTACGTCTTGCCATAAAGCTAATTCTGGACTACCAAGTGCTACTTTTTCAATAATGCGTTGGTAGTGAGATGGAGCTTCCTTTTGTGTTCTTTCTAACATTTTCATGGCATATTCAATACACCATTTTGCGATGTAATTGGTATACCAGTTATTATTTACATTATTTTCATATTCATTAGGTCCAGTGACCCCAAGGATTACATATTTATTTTTTGAAGTACTGAAGTTAGCCCTTTGTTGCCAAAATCTTGCGATTCCTATAAGGACCTCTAGCCCCATTTGCGGGATATAAGAGGTATCGTTTGTGTATCGCTCATAATTGAATATCGCAAAAGCAATAGCGCCATTTCTGTGTATCTCTTCAAAGGTAATTTCCCATTCATTATGGCTTTCTTCACCATTCATGGTTACCATTGGGTATAGCGCTGCACCATCTGTAAAACCTAATTTAGTAGCATTTTCTATGGCTTTATCAAGGTGGTGGTATCTATATACCAATAAATTTCTTGCAACACTTTGATCTTTCGTAGCCATGTAAAAAGGAATGCAATATGCTTCCGTGTCCCAATAGGTACTACCGCCATATTTTTCTCCAGTAAACCCTTTAGGACCTATATTCAATCTAGGATCTGTTCCCAAGTAGGTTTGGTTGAGTTGAAAAATATTGAATCGAATTCCTTGTTGTGCTTTTACGTCTCCTTCAATATTAATATCTGCCATGTTCCAAATACGCGCCCAAGCCATTTTTTGCTTTTCTAATAAAGCCTGGAAACCTAATTTGGTAGCGGTATTTAATGCTTTTTTGGCTTCTGTTACCAATGCATCTTTTGTATGATTTCTATCTACAGTATACCCTCCAAACTTATGGATGCTATAGGTTTGTCCCTTTTTTACATCTTGGGCGTAACTAAAGGATGCATAGGTTGCATCTGCTTTAATATTGGGTTCTATTAAAACCATTTTACCATCAATAAAAACTTGAGATTCCATAAAGGTGCAGGTATAGAAGTCTGTCTTTATAGTTCTAGCTTCAATAAAGGCCTGATGATTTTTATGACTTACATTATGGGTATCCCAAAATTGATCATCCCAATTGGTGTCTTCATTTGTAATTCCAGAATCTAAATACGGTTGAAAAGAAACCTCAACATCTTTATTCAAAGGAGTTACTTCATATTTAATAGCTCCAATTTGGTCGATATCTAAGCTTAAAAAACGTTTTGATGTAACTTGAATTGTCGTATTATTTTGAAGTGTTGCAGAGAAACTTCTCAATAACCACCCTTCTTTCATATTCAATTCTCTTCGGAAATTTGAGACGTCTAAACATGTTGCTAAATCTAACTGTTCGCCATCTATTTCGACATTAATTCCAATCCAATTTGGTGCATTTAAAACTTTGGCAAAATATTCTGGGTATCCATTTTTCCACCAACCTACTCTTGTTTTATCGGGATAATACACTCCTGCGATATAGCTACCTTGAAATGTTTTTCCAGAGTATTTTTCTTCAAAATTGGCACGTTGTCCCATAGCACCGTTTCCAATACTAAAAAGACTCTCGGAAGATTTTATCGTGTCTTGATTAAATCCCTCTTCTATGATAGACCAATGATCTGGTTTGATATAATCTATGTGCATTTGTTCTTTTTTTCTTTTAATTCTCTATATACAAATAGCGAATACAATTCTATTTATTTTATTTGAGGTTATCGTTTATAAGCGCCAATAGAAACTGGTTTGATATTTCTGTAAAGTCATTAAAAACATAGTCAGCTTCTTTTAACGTTTGCGCATTTCCAATTCCAATGCTAAGCATACCTGCTTTATTTGCAGCTTGAATACCAGCCACACTATCTTCAAAAACGACACAGTGTTCAGGGTGTACGTTTAAACCTTCTGCAGCTTTTAAAAAGACTTCAGGATCGGGTTTTGCTTTACTTACATTGGTACCATCTACAATACTTTGAAAGTCATCATACAATCCTACTTTATTTAAAATAGCTCTTGCATTTTTGCTAGCAGAACCCAGCGCAATACTTTGTTTTTCATTTTTTAGGAATGAAAGAACACGGGGCACATCTTCTAAAATTTCCGAAGCATCCATTGAAGAAATATGCTTTAAATACGCATCATTTTTATCTTTCATTAAGGATAAAAATTCGGTTTCAGGAAGTGTTGTATTCCCCCATTCTATTATTTTTTCTAAAGAACGAACCCTACTTACGCCTTTGAGTTGTTCATTTTCTTTTTCGGTAAAATCAATCCCAATCGACTTAGCCAAGGCTTGCCAAGCCAAAAAATGATATTTTGCTGTATCGACGATGACACCGTCAAGATCGAATATGAATCCTTTACTATGCATTGTCAATAGAAGGTTGATAGGTTATTGCTTTCTTGTTACGAATTAAAAAGTTTGCTAGACCAGCCAATATTAAAAAGATTCCAGCTAAAGTCATAGCGTGTATGGTATTGGATCCAATAAGATTGTAAAGCAATACAACACCTCCAACAGCGGCTAAAATTTGAGGAATGCAAATAAACATATTAAAGACTCCCATCATTAAGCCCATTTTGTTTGGATCTACAGAACTTGAAAGCATTGCATAAGGCATAGAAAGTATGCTACCCCAAGCGATACCAATTAGTGAGAATGAAAGTACCAGCATTTCTGGCTCTCCAGGAATAAAGTACATAATAATAAACCCGATGCCCCCAAGGAAAAGGCTCCCCATATGGACATATTTTCGATTGATACTATTATAGGCAGTATACAGGGTCAATAAAAGGGCAAAAATCATAGATGTTAATCCGTAGATTCCCATTTTTGAACCTACATCATCACTTGCTTCATTATAAGCTTTATCTTTTGTTTTGTATTGGGTTTCTAATGTTTCAGATAAAAACAAAACCTCATTTTGGTCATTATAAGCTACCTCTTTATTCTCATCTAAAACAGCATAGTTAGTGATCTCTGGTTTACCTGCTAAGTATACATGCTCTGTTAAGGCAGGGTTTGCAAGCGTCCACATTGCAAAAAATGCAAACCAGGAGAAAAATTGTACGACACCTAGTCGCTTCATTACTAAAGGCATTAATGCATAGGTACTTAAAATTGCTGGTATCATTTTCTTCTTTTCAGCTTCATGTTCCCCTTCTCCAAAACCCTTCATTTCTTCTGGAGTATATTCTTTTGTAGTAAAAATGGTTACAAGGATGGCACCAATAAAAACAGCAGCACCTATTGCGAATGCGACTTTAACGCTGTCTGGCACTACACCAGGGGCAGCTTCATTTGAGATTTCCAGCGTATTGTTTACAAATTTTGGCAGGTTACTAGCTACCCAAGTACCGATACCTATAATGAGTGTTTGTACTACAAATCCGTAACTCCTTTGCGACTCTGGTAATTTATCTGCCACCAATGCTCTAAAGGGTTCCATAGAAATATTTATGGAAGCATCCAATACTAAAAGAAGGCCAGCTGCCATCCAAACTTCAGAAGAATATGGCATTACCAAGAGTGCGATAGCACTTAATATTGCCCCTAATAAGAAAAAGGGACGCCTTCTACCTAAAGTTTTGTGCCAGGTATTATCACTTAAATAACCAATGATCGGTTGAACGATGAGTCCAGCTAAAGGAGCAGCAATCCACAAAAATGGAATATCATCTTTGGAAGCACCAAGTGTTTCAAATATTCTGGACATCGTAGAGCCTTGCAAGGCAAAGCCAAACTGAATTCCGAGAAAACCGAAACTCATATTAAATATATCCCAAAATTTTAATTTAGGTTTTTTCATATCGATTGTTTTGTAAACGTTCGATACGGAAGAAGACATCATAGTTAATGTCTACAAAAGTATCAAAGCTATATTAGGGTAGGAAGTAAAAATATAGTCTCTGATAATTATGGGTGTAAATATAGAAAAAAAACTAACTACACAAAGTTAAAATTATTAGGTAGAATCTCGTTCTACGAGCTCTGTCCTGATAACAACTGTTTTAAATGGCATTTCTTCATCATTACTTTCTAATCTATCAATCAATAAATCTGCAGCATTTTCGCCAATCATTTTTCCATGCTGACTCACCGTAGAAAGGCTTGGAGATGCGTATTTAGAGAGGATTCCATCTGTAAAACCAACGATTGCTATATCATCTGGGATCCTTTTACCTGAGGTTTTTGCTGCTTTCATTGCAGAGAGTGCATAGATTTCATTAACCGCAAAAATTGCATCTAGTTGAGGATTGCTATCTAGAAATGAAGTAACCTCTTTTTGAAGCATATCAATCTGTAATTCATCATTTAATTCATCATCTAAGCGGAGAATAAAATCATCCTGTATCGCAATTGCATGATCCTTTAATGCTATTTTGTATCCTTTAGTTCTATCGCTACCAACACTTACATAATCTTCTGTAGTAATAATGCCAATATTCTTTCTCCCTTGAGCAATAAGGTGCTTGGTCGCTTTTTTTGCTCCTTCTGTATCATTTACAATCACTTTATCACATAATACCTCCTCAACGGCTCTATCAAACATAACAATAGGCATTCCTTGATTAATGGTTTCATTTAAATGATGATAGTCCTTTTTTAATAAAGTTTCTTTTGAAACAGAAATTATAAACCCGTCTATACTCCCATTTGCAAGCATTTCCATGTTTAAAACTTCCTTGTAGAAAGATTCATTAGACAAACCAACAATTACGTTGTATCCCCTCTTATTGGCAACTTTTTCGATGCCGCTAATAACCGTGGTGAAAAAATGATGTACAATTTCGGGTATCATAACCCCAAGTGTCTTAGTACGTCTATTTTTTAGGCTTAATGCAATATTGTTAGGTTTATAATTGTAAGTCTTTGCAAACGCCTTTATTTTTTGCCGTGTTTCCTCACTAATTTCGGGATTATCCCGTAAGGATTTTGACACCGTAGAGATAGATACCCCTAGCTCTTTAGCAATTTTTTTTAGCGTTAGTTTTTGCATGGTGTAAAATTACAAATAATTGATAGATATTTTGAGAGTGCTTTTTTTTTAAAAGAAGGTAAAAAGATTCACACAATGTTAAAATTATATAACTTATTAACACGAAAACGTTTTCGTAAACCCTGACATTATCAAATTGATAATTTTCTATTAAAAAAAATATACATTTGACAATAGGAAGTAAAATTATAGTCTTAAACAATTAAAAACCAACATTTTAGAAAAATTTATGAAACTAAAACTAAAATACAGTATTGTTTTTTTCATGTTAATGCCTTGCCTTTTCTTTGCGCAATCAACTGTAACTGGAACAATTACTGATAAATCAACCGGAATTCCTATTCCAGGAGTTAACATAATCGTTAAAGGCACAAATAATGGCGCCTCTTCCGACTTTGATGGAAACTATTCAATAGACAATGTAACTAATGGTGATATACTTACTTATAGTTATATTGGATATGAAATGCAAGAAATAGCCTATGAAGGTCAAGATATAGTATCTATTTCACTTGAACAAGATGCTGCAACGCTAGACGAAGTATTACTTATAGGGTATGGATCTACCACAAAACAAGACGCTACCGGAGCGGTACAACGTGTCACTACAGAAGAGTTTAATGAAGGGATCATTGTTTCTGCAGATCAATTAATTGCAGGTAAATCTGCGGGTGTTAGAATCACAAATACTGGTGGTGCACCTGGAGGTGGTTCAGAAATAAGAATCCGAGGTGGTTCGTCACTTTCTGGAAACAACAACCCTTTAATTGTAATTGATGGAATTCCATTAGATCAACGAGGGACTCAAGGGGTACGTAATTCTTTGAATGCAATCAACCCATCTGAAATTGCAGAATTTACAATTTTGAAGGATGCTTCTGCAACAGCAATCTATGGTTCACGTGCTTCTAATGGTGTAATTTTAATTACCACTAAAAAAGGAAAAAAAGGAGCACCGCTTAAAGTGGAGTATGGATTTCAATTTTCATCAGAACAGGCTACCGACAGAGTAGATGTGTTTTCTGCAGATCAATTCAGAGAATTTGTAGCCGATAATGATGGTGACGCTTCTTTCTTAGGAAATGCAAACACCGATTGGCAAGACCAAATTTATCGTACTGCTACAGGTGGTATTCATAACATTACAGCCTCACAAGGATTTGAAAACTTTACGTACAGAATCAACTACAACAACACAAACAAACAAGGTGTATTAAGAAGAGATTTGTATAGAAGAAATGCATTGACACTTGGTCTTACAGGAAATTTACTTAAGAACACTTTAAAATTAAGACTTACTTCAGTGGGAAGTCTTGATGCCAACAACTATGCAAATACAGGAGCTATAGGTGCTGCAGTAGCATTTGACCCAACACAACCTATTAAAAGACCTAATAGTCCTTTTGGAGGTTATTTTGAGTACACGCAACCCGATGGTTCTCCTGTAACACTAGCTCCAAGAAACCCAGTAGGTCTTTTAGAGCAAGATGAAAATAGAGCCAGAAGTAAACGAAATATCACAAACTTAAATATAGACTATGCTATCCCATTTGTAAATGGATTAAATTTCGTCTCAAACATAGGTTTTGATTATTCAGAATTGGATGGAAAACAATTTATTGACGCTAATTCGGCTACACAAGAAAATGGTTTGTTCAGAAACTTCTATACAGGAATTAATAGGAACACAAACCTAGACCTCATTTTAAAATACAAAAACTACTTAGAAAGTATGAATACTAGCTACGAAGTTTTAGGAGGTCACTCGTATCAAGAGTTTTTTATTAGAGCAAATCAAGATATCACAGAAGATGGTGTTCTTGTTACAAAGCCAGTTTCTTTAGAAAGAAATGCATTAGAGTCTTATTTCGGACGTGTTAGTTTTGATTTTAATGACAAATATTTAATCTCTGCAAGTTTTAGAAGAGATGGATCTTCTCGTTTTAGTGAAGACAACCGTTGGGGTAATTTCCCAGCAGCATCTGTAGGTTGGAAAATTAGCAATGAGAATTTCATGAAAGACAGTAATACCTTCTCTACCTTAAAACTTAGAGGTGGATATGGTGTAACAGGTAACAATGAAATAGGACAAAACTACGGTTACCTTGGAGTTTACACTCCTGGTGAATCGTCTGCAAGTGTTCAATTTGGAAATGACTTTATTAATACGTTAAGACCTGAAGAATTTGATGAAAATCTAAAATGGGAAGAAACTACTCAGTACAATGCCGGAATTGATTTTGGATTCTTTACTGACAGACTAAATATTTCTGTAGATGGATATTACAGAGAAACTGAAGATTTATTAGCGCGTATTCCTACAGCTGCTGGGTCTAACTTATCAGATTTAGTAACAACAAATGTTGGAGCTACACGAAGTAGAGGGTTAGAATTAGGGATCAATGCAGCCTTAGCGCAAGGTGAAAATTTCAACTGGGAAATCAACGCAAACGGTACACTTCAAGAAGTAGAAATCACCTCATTGAACTTAAGTGGTGATAGTGAGTTTTTTATTCCACAAGGAGGGATTTCTGGAGGTGTAGGAAATACCATTCAACTTTGGAGACCTGGATTTGATCCTTCTACGTTTTTTGTATATCGTCAAGTATATGACGATGCTGGAAACCCAATTGAAGGTGCCTATGTTGACGTAAATGGAGACAATCAAATTACGGAAGCTGATAGACAAGCATACAAAAAAGGAACTCCAGATGTATTTCTTGGTTTTACTTCGAATATGAGTTACAAAAACATTGACTTTGGGTTTACGCTTAGAGGAAGCTTAGGGAATTATGTGTATGATAATGTTGCATCAAGCACTGGATTTACTGCTAGTACACTAGGAACTCCAGGAGACTTCAATAATAATGGAAGTACCAGTGTATTAGACACAAACTTTCAAGAAGCACAATTCTTCTCAGATTATTATATCACAAGAGCAGATTTCTTGAAACTTGATAATATTTCAATTGGATATCAATTCCCATTCGAAAAAGTAAACCTAAGAGCTTCTTTAACTGCAACGAATGTATTTGTATTGACCGAATATGACGGTATTGATCCAGAAATATCAAACGGAATCGACAATAATTTTTATCCAAGACCACGTGGTTATGTGTTTGGATTAAACTTTACATATTAATATTAAAAATAAAAAGTTATGTATACTAAAATCACAAAGGTTCTCTTCTTTTTTACACTTACACTTTTTATGGTGTCGTGTGAACAAGATCTAGAACTTACGCCAGAAGATGACAGAAATACCTCTGCAAATGCATTTGAAGATCCAGCTTCCTATCGTGCTTTTCTTGCAAAAATTTATGCCGGGATTTCTGTAAGCGGACAAGAAGGTCCTGCTGGAAATCCAGACTTAGAAGGTCTAGACGAAGGTTTCTCAAACTATTTGAGATTGTATTGGAAAATGCAACAATTAACAACAGATGAAGCTGTAATTGCTTGGAACGATGGTACCATTCAAGATCTACACGGACAAAACTGGACCGATGGAAATGAATTTATTCGTACCATGTATTCACGTATATTCTATCAAATTGCTTTATGTAATGAATTTGTAAGACAAACAAGTCCAGAACTCTTAGATAGCAGAGGAGTTACAGGTGAATTAAGAGCAGAAGTGCAAAACTATATTGCCGAGGCTCGTTTTATGAGAGCCTTAAGCTACTGGCATGCTATGGATCTCTTCGGAAATGTTCCTTTTGTAACAGAAGATGATGCAATTGGTGCTTTCTTACCGCAACAAATTTTAAGAGCAGATCTATTTGAATACATAGAAGCTGAACTACTCGCTATAGAAAATAGTATCATCGCTGCGAAACAAAATGAATATGGTCGTGCAGATAGAGCCGCTGTTTGGACACTCCTTGCAAAATTATATTTAAATGCAGAAGTATACACAGGTACGCCTCGTAATTCAGATGCCATCATCAATCTTGAAAAAGTATTAGGAGTTGGCTATAGCATTGCACAGGTTCCTTACACGCAACTTTTTTTAGCAGACAATGACACCAATGGATCTCAAACTGAAACCATTTTTGCAATCCCATTTGATGGATTAAACACCCAATCTTTTGGTGGAATGACATTTATGGTACATGCACCTGTTGGAGGAAGTATGGATCCTGCAGAATTTGGCATCAATGGCGGATGGTTTGGTATTCGCACTACCTCAGCATTTGTTGAAAAATTTGAAGGAGAAGAAAACTCAGCCGATGGACGTGCTCAATTTTACACCGATGGACAAACAAAAGAAATTGTAAACATAGGTAATTTTGGAGATGGATATGCCGTAGAAAAGTATCGTAATGTGGATGTAGATGGAAACCCTGGAAGTGATCCAGACAATCATCCAGATACAGATTTCCCTATGTTTAGACTTGCAGACATCTACTTGATGTACGCAGAAGCGGTTACAAGAGGTGGTGGCGGAAATGCTGCTCTTGCTGCAGATTACATCAACGAACTTAGAGTGAGAGCCTATGGTGACACAAGTGGAAATATTAGTAGTGGAGATCTTACTCTTGAATTTATCTTAGATGAACGCTCAAGAGAACTTTATTGGGAGTGTCACAGACGTACAGATTTAATTCGCTTTGGTCAATTTAGCGACCAAGGAATATGGCCCTTTAAAGGAAATGTCCCACAAGGAGTTACTACAGAAGCATTTAGAGACCTGATGCCTTTACCAGCAACAGATCTTAGCATCAATCCTAATTTAGTTCAAAACGAAGGTTATTAATAATTAAACAAAATATTTATAATGAAAAAAATAGCAATTTTAGTAATAGCATGTATCACCGCTTTAGGTTTTAATGCTTGTGAAACAGAAGATGATGTAGTTTTTGTAGCACAAGAAGCTACAGGGCTTACCTTTACAAACTCATTTTCTAATGAATATATTCTTACGCCAACTACCGCTGGAAACCTTGGAGAGCGTTTTACCTGGAGTGCAGCAGATTTTGGAGAAGCCACTGTAGTAACTTATGAATTAGAGCGTTCAGCTACTCAAGATTTTGAAGAACCAACTCTTATTGGCTCTACCTCTGAAACAGAATTTGCTGTAACAATTGGAGAAATGTTAGGTTGGGCTGCAGAACTTGGCTTGGATGCAGATCCGGAAACTGATGCGCCTAACTCAGGAAGTATCTACGCAAGACTCAAAGCTTCTGTAGGAACAGAAGGTGGTTTAGAACAAATTTCTGAAGCAATGCAACTTACTATTGTTCTTCCAGAAGATGAGGCACCTATGGAAGACCCATTACCAAGACTTGCGGTACCAGGACCGCACCAAGACTGGAATCCAGATGAAAACTCAGGAGTACCTTACGTTCCTTATTTAGCTTCAACGGGTATTGGTAATACAGAATATGAAGGTTTTGTATATCTACAAGATCAATTTAAATTGGTTGAGCCTGGAACAGATGGAAGCTTTGCATGGGGAAATCCAGATTACGGTGATGCTACAGGACCTGATGGAAATTACTCTGAAGTATTAGCTTTAGAAGATGAAAGTAATGCTGGTGTACCAGACGGTGAAGGATACTATTGGGTAAAAGCAAACACAACAGATTTAACCTATAACTGTACTAAAACATCATGGGGAATTATTGGAAATGCAACACCAACAGGATGGGATAGTGATACAGATATGACCTGGAATCCAGATTCAAGAACTTGGACCATCGTGATCGATCTAGTAGAGCAAATGCCAACAGATAACGGTCTTAAGTTTAGAGCTAATGATGCTTGGGATATTAATTTAGGAGATTCTGGAGCTGACGGGTCTTTAGAATTTGGTGGTGACAACATTGGCGTTACTGAAAACGGAACTTACTTGGTAACCCTAGATTTATCAAACCCAAGAGCATACACATACTCTTTAGAATTACAATAATCTAAAATAACGGCACTATATTGATAGTAGTTTTGTTAATTATTTGAAGTTAAAAAGAGGGTCTAGGCAACCCTCTTTTTTTTTATAAAAAAACACAATGAAAAAAATAAAATTATTTCTATTTGCTTGGCTCATTTCATGTGTAGCAATCGCACAACAGCAAAATGCAACCTTTACTGTAAGCCCTGCTACTTTTGAAGTAGATGACGAAATAACCATTACAGTTTCAGATATAGATCCTTCTATATGGGATGTATCAGATATCTACCTATGGGCTTGGTATTTTGACCTAAACGATATCCCAGCGGGAGATTCACCCACAAACGGCGCATGGACAAACTCTTCTGAAAGTCAAAAGTTCACCAATAATGGAGATGGTACATTTTCGTTTACCCTCACCCCTTCTGTTTTTTATAATACTTCGGAAATTGGACGTATCGGTATGCTTGCTAAAGCAAAAGACGGTAGTGATATGGGTAACGGCGAACGAAAAACACAAGATCATCTGGTCGAAGTTGGATTGTTTCAAGTAGATCTCACAAGCCCAACACAGACCAATACCATCGTGAATACTGGAGAAAATCTTCTTATTAATGCAAGCTCTAGCACAAATTCAAATTTCGAATTACGCCTAAATGGAGCTTTAGAAACTACTCAAAACAATACCGATGTTTTTAATTATGCGATCGCTATTACTGAGGATTCTTTTTTTGAACTTACTACTACAGATAGCAGCTCTGGAAGCTCAATCACCCATACTTTTAATGCCATTACAACACCAAATCCACAAACTTCCCCAGTGCCTTCAGGGATGAAAAACGGAATAAATCTGGACCCAAGTAATCCAGATACCGCAACCTTAGTATTGTATGCGCCCAATAAAGAATTTATTCATGTTGTCGGAAATTTTAATGATAACGATTGGAGGTTAAGCAATGAAAACTTACTACATATCGATACCGCAAGCAATCGCCATTGGATAACCTTAGATGGACTTTCTAGTGGTACTCCTGAAATTTTATTTCAATATGTTGTGGAGGGAGAAATTTATGTTGCAGATCCGTACTCAACATATATCCTAAATGAATTTGATGATCCTTTTATTGATGCTACAACCTTCCCTAACCTTCCCGAATATCCTACTGGCAAAACACAGTTTGATGTAAGCTGGTTTACTGTGGGTGAAACACCCTATGATTGGCAGATTGAAAATTTTGAAAGACCCAAACAAAATGAACTTGTCATCTATGAGTTACTCATTAGAGATTTTGTGGCATTGCATAGCTATGAAGCATTAGTTGAAAGACTAGATTATCTTCAAAATTTAAAAATCAACGCAATAGAATTAATGCCGGTAAATGAATTTGATGGCAATATTAGCTGGGGATATAACAGTTCGTTTCATATGGCATTAGATAAGTACTACGGTACAAAAAATGCATTTAAAACCTTTGTAGACGAATGTCATGCGCGAGGCATTGCAGTTATTTTAGATGTGGTTTACAACCATGCAACAGGAAGAAACCCTTACTACAGAATGTACAACGATTGTAACGGATGTTTCAACGGACAAGCCACAGAAGAAAACCCAATTTTTAATGTTACCGATCCTAACGGAACGTTCTCATTCTTTAATGATATAGATCATACCTCACCAGATACAGAAGACTATGTTGATAGGTTAAATCAATTTTGGTTAGAAGAATATCATATTGATGGGTACCGTTTCGACTTTACCAAGGGATTTACAAATACCGTTGGTGATGGAGGAAACTATGATGCTAGTAGAATTACAATACTACAACGCATGTACGATGAACTAAGAGCTTTTGATGAAACAGCTTATGTAATTCTAGAACATTTTGCACCCAATACCGAAGAAACAGAACTTATAGAACACAGAGCGACCACCAATCCTAACGAACCAGGCATGATGGTATGGAGTAACCACAATTTCAATTATAATGAAGCGACGATGGGTTATACCAACAACTCAGATTTCAGCTCTATTTCATATCTAAACAGAGGATGGGAAACTCCTTCTTCTGTCGGGTATATGGAAAGCCATGATGAAGAACGTCTCAATTATAAAAATCAGGCCTTTGGAAATGGAAATGCAAATTACGATACCAAAGACTTAGCCACTGCATTGCAGAGAATGGAATTAGCAGGTGCCTTTTATTTTACAATCCCAGGACCTAAAATGATATGGCAATTCGGCGAAATAGGATACGATTATAGCATCAATTACTGCCAAGATGGAAGCATTAATGAAGCCTGTAGAACAGACCCAAAACCTATTGCCTTTGAAAATGGATATTTTGGAGATGAAAGAAGACTTGCACTTCACACAAAATGGAGACAATTTATCGGTATCCGTCAAAATGAACGCATTTTTGATACCGAAAATTTCAGCTTAGATGTTTCAAACAACAATGGTTTAAAAAAGATACAATTAGAAGATCCATCTGCTTCAGGGGATGAAATTCGATATGTAAACATCATAGGTAATTTTGGTATTACAGAACAAATCATAAACCCAGTTTTTCAAGAAACAGGCAGCTGGTATGATATGATAGATGGTTCGCAAATTAATGTCTCTAGTACTTCAGACCTTATTACATTGGCACCAGGTGAATATCATATTTATGCAAATGAAATGACAGAACTTGGAACAACATCTGTTACCAGTAACAATCTAATTAAGCTATTTCCTAACCCCGCGAATAGTTATTTTCAACTTTCTAGAAATGCAGCACAAATTCGTATTTATGATAGTAAAGGGCTCTTAGTCTTTGAGAAGGAAAACTATACAAAAGAAACCCAAATTTCAATAGAAACACTCCCAACTGGAATATACATAGCTACTGGAATTATTGAAGGAAAAGAAACGTTCAATTTCAAAGTAGTAAAATATTAATAACCATCAACACTAAAAGGCCTGTAGCACAAATTGCTGCAGGTTTTTTATTCTCCCAACATCATAACCAAGGCATCTGGTAGTCTAGGTTGCCAAGAAGCTACATTATGATTTCCACCCTCAAATTTTAGGTTTCGAAATAACGAGCTAGAATACCCTTTTTCTTTGAACACATTGTTTACAGCATCTTCATATTGCGTGTAAAACATATCTAAGCCCTTAGTACCAAAGTCAAAATAAAATTTATGCTGACTCGGAGGAGGTAGATTTTCACGCATGTAGTTAAAAAACACCTCTGGTATTGGGTTTCCGGGAGTTGGAACTGCGCCAACCCAATGCGTACTCATACCTATAGCACCCCCAAACACCTCTGGGTATTCACAAACCGCATACATAGATATGAGTCCGCCCATACTAGCACCCGCCATAAAGGTATGCTCAAACCCTTTAGCAGTGGCATATTCTTGATCAATATAGGGTTTTAGCTCTTTTGTTATGAATCTTAAATAATCATCTGAGTTAATCTTAAAATCCTTACTAAAGGCCCTTACAATTTTAAGTAACGAATCTCTTGTTTTTACAGGTAATAAATCGATTGGTTTTTGCGGAAAATAATTTTCGCTTCTTTGACTAGGAATATTATAGACTCCAACCACAATAGCATCCTGTATTGCTCCCTCTGAAACCAGCCTTGAAATAGTTTCGTCAATTTGCATTTCGGGTTTACGTTTGTCTACTAAAGGATCAAACAAATCCTGACCATCATTCATATACAACACAGCATACTCTTTATTGCTAGAATAGTCTTCTGGAAACCATACATCAACTGTTCTTGGGAGTACATAGGTACTTGGAAAAGAATCAAATCTATGGATACTCCCTTTAATAGCTTCATTTGTAATTACTTCAAAGGGAATGGATGCTAGTTTTTCTGTGGTGTTAGCTTTTGAAATAGCTACTTTGTTATTATTTTTTGAGCTAGCACAACCAAACAAAAAGCTAACAAATGCTAGAATATAAGCGTATTTCATAGATGGACGGTTCATTTTTAATTCAAAAAACGAAACTATAAACTAAAATTTTAACAACTGACTAATTGTTTGTTAAAAAAACAACCAAAAAAAGTGTAGTTCGTCTAAAACCGATGCTTTTATAAGAAAATACGTGTTAGTACGTATAGACTTATGAGATAGTGTAATGTAAATTTGATATATAAATTAGTGAATATGTATTTCGAGGAAATTTTCTGTGGGGATAGAAAGTTTATCAAGAATACTACTATAATTTACTAAGTTAGGTTTGTTAAGAGCGCTGCAGATATGTAGCGCTCTATTTTTTACCTAAACAAAAATGTGATTGTAATTATCCTATTTAAAGGCTCCAATTCCAGACTTTAACCAGTTTTTATAATCTTCAACATCTGGCGTATACCCTACTGGTTTATTAAGATTTTCTTCATTGTGATCCATTAGCACATAAAAAGGTTGTGCATTGGCTTTGTAGCGTTTAATTTGAAGATCACTCCATTTGTTACCAATGGTCTTAATTTTCTTGCCTGTTTCTTTACTTGTATACTGTTCGCTCTCCGGGAGTTCTCTTTTGTCATCTACATACAAAGAAATGAGCACTACATCGTTTTTAAGAATTGGAAGTATGTTACTCTTTGGCCAAACATTTTGTTCCATTTTTCTACAGTTTACACATGCCCAACCCGTAAAATCAATCATCACTGGTTTTCCAATTTCTTTTGCATACGCAAGTCCTTTATCATAATCGTTAAAAGCTAAAATATCATGCGGTGCTAACAAATGTGCTCCATCTGGCAAATCACCATGATCTGCGCTTGCACTTCCTCCACCTAATTTAGAATATCCAACACCATAAGGAGATTCACTATATTCCTGAGGTGGTGGGAATGCACTAATTAAATTTAAAGGCGCTCCCCAAAGGCCAGGAATCATATATATCGTAAAAGATAATGTTAATAAGGCTAATAACAATCTCCCTACAGAGATATGCTTAATAGGTGAATCATGCGGCAAGGTTATTTTTCCAAGAAGATATAAGCCTAGGGTTCCAAAAATAGCTATCCAGATAGCAATAAAGACTTCTCTTTCTAACCAATGTAATTGCAATACTAAATCCGCCTGTGACAAAAACTTAAATGCTAATGCTAACTCTAGGAACCCTAATACCACTTTCACAGTGTTTAACCAACCACCACTCTTAGGAAGAGAGTTAAGCCATCCTGGGAACATTGCAAACAACGCAAAGGGTAATGCTATAGCTAATGAGAATCCTAACATTCCAATAATTGGCGCTAGACCTCCTTTAGAAGCAGCTTCTACTAGTAGTGTTCCAACAATTGGACCTGTACATGAAAAAGAGACAATCGCTAATGCTAATGCCATAAAGAAAATTCCTAATATCCCTCCTTTATCGGCTTTACTATCTACTTTATTCGCCCAAGAATTTGGCAACATAATCTCAAAAGCACCCAAGAAAGAAGTTGCAAAAACAACTAATAGAACAAAGAAAATAATATTGAACCATACATTGGTTGACAATGCATTTAAAGCATCAGCTCCAAAAATTCCGGTTACAAGAGATCCTAATAAAACATAGATTACGATAATAAAAATACCGTACAGTATAGCGTTCTTAATTCCTGCAGCTTTGTTTTTGCTTTGCTTCGTAAAGAAACTCACAGTCATCGGTATCATTGGAAACACACAAGGTGTTAACAAGGCTGCAAAACCAGAAAAGAAGGATAAAATAAAAATAGTCCACATACCGCGAGAATCAGTATCATCATCAGAATCTTCACTCACTGAAGCGCCAGAAGCCGAAACAATTTCTGCATTGGCATCTGGTATCGTAAACTCAAAATCCTTCGATGGAAAAATACATTTCTCATCATCACAGGTTTGATAATCCATGGTGATGGTAATATCTTTTATTGAGGTATCTTTTACTTTAATCTGCTGACTAAAACTAGCCGCATTATCAAAGTATTCTAAATCCATCTCAAACACCTTATCATAGCTTGTATGAGGCTCAGTAATTTGACCTAAAGTCCCAACTAACTCATACGGACTATCATCTTCTAATCGAAGAGAAGTTGCTATCGGACCAATAATCGTTGGGTCAGAATCATCAAAAGGCTTAATAGAGTAGACATGCCAGTTTTTCTGAATAGTAGCATTAAAAACTAACTCATACGTATCATTTCCAATCTTTTTGATTTCCGAATCCCAAGTAACTGGTTCAAAAATCTGACTCCCAGCATTTGATGTATCTTCTTTAATGGCAAGTTCAAACTCCTCCATTTCAAAAATACATTGTTTGTCATCACAAGATTGATAGTCTACACCTGCGTTTATTGTCGTTAAAGATGGATCTAGTACTTTGATCTTTTGAACAAACTGAGCTGTATGATCAAAATAAGATAGTTCCATCTCAAAAATCTTGTCAAAGCTACTATGAGATTCTCCTTCACTAACATTTCCTATCAATTCAAACTTCTTGTCTTCGTTCTGAAATGTGAACAAAGTCGGAATAGGGCCACCCTCAGGAATATTTTGTGTATACAAATGCCACTCATCCTGAATATCAGCATTAAATATCAACTCATAGGTGTCATCTCCAGTTTTCTTAACTTCCGAATTCCATTTTACAGGCTCTAAAATTTGTGCAAAACCACTTAAGGTCGCAACCAAAAACAGTAGTATAGGGAGTAACTTTTTCATAGGCTATAGTCGTCTATTTATTCCATTCAATTTTTAAAATATCTTTTGTTGTGTCGGTGACTTTAAATCGATCATCTGCTCTTAAGCCGATTACCCAAACAATGGTAGCATCACTTTCTAACAACCAAATTTTTTCTTTGGCGACCAAAGATAACTTTTCATCTTTAAAAAACTTACTAAGTTTCTTTTTTCCTTGCATCCCAAAGGGTTGAAAAACATCACCTTCACGCCATTTTCTCACTTTTAAAGGATACACCAATTTTGAAGCAGCTACGTAAATGGTAGTAGCATCAATATTTCCCACTTTATTGGTAGGAGTAAGTGTCAATGTTAAAGGATTGTTTATATTTTTTTGATTTTTTTCAATAAAATATTCTGAAATATCCTTTTTCAAAGTTCTTTCTGTAATAATCAAGCTGGTTCTGTCTTTCAACACTTGATATTTCTTAGACAACACCTTTTTCCCTGACCCACTCGCTAACAACTTAGAGATGGCTTTAAAGTCTGTAAAGCCAAACGGATATAATAACTCAAATAATAAGGATTTCGTATTTGGTAAGGCCTCTAATTGCTCAATATCTATCTCAAAACCATCTTCTTGTTGTGTAACCACAAGTTTAGAAACCAAAGCCATATAATCGTCTAATAATGCGCTGGTTTCTTTGAGATGTTTTTGTGTTTGTTTAAAATTTTGAAGCACTGTTTTGTTTACTTCTTTAAAAGAAGGAATGGTATCAAGCCTCAACTTATTTCGGACATAATCACGCGATGTATTACTGCTATCTTCTCTCCAAAACAACTGCTCTTTTTTTGCATACTGTAAAATTTCAGCCCTAGAAAAAAGAAGTAAAGGACGTATCACTTGTTCGTTTTGATCGGGTATTCCAGTTAATCCGCGTAAACCAGTACCTCTAGAAAGGTTAATAAAAAAGGTCTCTAGATCATCATCTGCATGATGTCCTGTTGCTACAACATCATATTCATGATCGTTAGCTAGTTGTCCAAACCATTGGTATCTTAGTTCTCTTGCGGCTACTTGTGTCGATAGTCCATTTGCTGTGGCATATGTTTTGGTATCAAAAACCTTCGTAAATACAGGGATATTGAGTTGCTGCGCAGTTGTTTCAACAAAAGCAAGATCTTCATCGCTCTCCAATTTCCGAAGTGAAAAATTACAATGTGCCACACCAACATCACATCCTAATAGATGTAACAAATGCAGTAATACCATACTATCTACTCCCCCACTACAGGCTACTAACACCTTTTGTTGCTGTAAAGAAGGAAATCTATTTGCGATATGTTTTTCGAATTCTTGAAACACGTTTTCTGCACATGATTATAGTGCATAAATAGCAATAAAATATCGCTAACACAATTTTATTAGCTCAATACCTGTCGCATGGCTTTGGCTTTCAATAAACACTCTTCGTATTCGGCCTCTGGTATCGACTTGGCAGTAATAGCACCACCCACCGAAAAGCTTACATAGTTTGTAGCAGCATTGTACAAAATACTACGAATCACCACATTAAAATCGAAATCGCCAGAAGGTGTAAAATAGCCCACAGCACCACTGTAGATCCCACGCTTTGCATCTTCTAGTTTTTCGATAATGTGCATGGCGCTAACCTTAGGTGCGCCTGTCATGCTGCCCATTGGGTAGGTATTTTTAATAATTTCAACAGGAGACATGTCTTCAGAAACCTCACACTTTATTGTCGAAATCATTTGATGCACTTGTTCAAAGGTGTAAATTTTGCAAAGCTCCTCCACCACTACACTGCCTTTTGCTGCAAACCGAGACAAATCGTTTCGAACCAAATCTGTGATCATGATATTCTCACTGCGTTCTTTTGGATCGCTTTCAAGCTGTTTAATGAGTGCAGTATCTTCTTCTTTAGAAACAGCACGTTTTGCGGTCCCTTTGATGGGCTGCGAAATAACTTGCTGACCCTCCTTTTTTAAATACCGCTCTGGAGAGGCAGATAACACATACTGTTGTTCTAACTTTAAAAAGGTAGCAAAGGGAGGTTTAGACAATTCATTTAAGTGCCAAAAAGCTGCAGCTGGATTGAGTACCACATCTTCGCTAAAAAACTCCTGACAAAAATTAGCTTCATAAATATCACCCCGTTGTATGTGTTGTAACATCTTATTTACTTTACGATGATAGCTATCTTTTGAGGTTCGCAATCGTATTTTAATGGGTTTTTCTGAAATATTCTTTTCGGAAATTTCCGTGCTCAAAATTGCTTCCCAATCGGTTTCCACCTCATCATCCACCATGTTTAGGTACGCAAGGGTTAGTGTTGTTTCGGTAAATAGAAATACCTTCTTGGGCTGAAAAAAATACAATTCTGGAAATGTTAATCCGTCATAATTTTTGGAGTCCAAAGCCTCAACATCATTTTTAAGATCATAACTCAAATATCCAAACAGCCAATCTTTGGTAGTGCTTTGGTATTCTTCAAGCTGCTCAAAAGCCTTGCTAGCATCTGTTTTTATTGCGGTAAAGGCATCTACTGCCAATATAGCTGTATAACTACTATGATTTTGTTGGTAGGCGTTAGAATCTAACCAAGCAACTTCTTCAAATTGTTGAGCCCATTGCAACAGTTGTTGCTTTAGAGTATCGGTAAGTACTACCTGATGTGTTTTAGAAAAACGCTTCACTACAGCGCTGCTACTAATTTAGAAACTGCCTCCTGAAGTATTGCAGCTTGTTCTTGATTCGTGACTTTTGATGTTTCTACTGAAAAGTTCTCACTAAAAGATGGAAATGGAATGCTGTCTACAATGGCCACCTTCTTTCTCGTGTAAAAATCTGTAAGATATTGAAGGGCTGTTTTACCACCTCTAGCTCCAGGAGAAGTACTTAATAAAAGCACTTTTGAACCTTCTATATAGCTACCATCGATTCTTGACAACCAATCTAATACATTTTTAAAAAAAGCAGACACAGTTCCGTTGTGTTCGTTTACGGAAATTATGACACCATCGGCAGCTTTAATTTCTGAAACCAATGCTTTTAAAGTATCGGGAAATCCTTCTTTATTTTCTATGTCCTCGCTGTACATAGGTAGTTTAAAATCGGTAAGCTTTAACACACTAACATCACAGTTTTGAACAGTAGAAGCTACATATGATACTAAAGCATGATTTATTGAAGTACTACTATTACTTCCTGCAAAGGCTATTATTTTTTTCATTTTTTAAAGATATTGAAATTTAAAATTATATCGATGATGAGTAAAAAAATAACATTGAGACTAACAAAAATAGTAGGTAATTAACTGTCACCCTGAGTCTGTCGAAGGGCTTCGACAAGCTCAGTCTGACATAGGCATTCCTAATATATTAAATATGCAATGCTCTATCTCCAGTTGCAGCCAATGCTGCTTCTTTTACCGCTTCTGCATAGGTTGGATGCGCATGACTCATGCGTGCGATATCTTCTGCACTAGCACGGTATTCCATCGCTACGACCATTTCAGCAATAAGATCGGCACAACGTGCTCCTACCATATGTGCACCTAAGATTTCATCTGTAGTAGCATCACTTAATATTTTTACAAATCCATCGGTATCGCCACTGGCTCTACTTCTACCCAAGGCACGCATTGGAAACTGTCCAGCTTTATACGCTACTCCCGCTTCCTTTAATTGTTCCTCCGTTTTACCAACACTAGCAACTTCTGGCCACGTGTACACCACTCCAGGAATTAGGTTGTAATCTATATGAGGCTTTTGGCCAGCTAATATTTCAGCAACTAAAACTCCTTCTTCTTCAGCTTTATGGGCTAGCATAGCACCACGAACTACATCTCCAATAGCATAGATATTTGCCACATTGGTTTGTAAATGATCGTTTACATCTACCTGCCCACGCTCATTAGCTTTTACACCCGCTTTGTCTAAGTTCAGTCCATCAGTATAAGCACGACGCCCAACAGAAACCAAACAATAGTCTCCCGTAAAGGTTACTTCTTTGTCTTTTTTATCGGTAGCCGTAATGGTTACTTCTTTTCCTTTTCTAGAAACATCACTCACTTTATGAGATAAGAAGAATTTCACACCCTGCTTTTTCATAGCCTTCATGAGCTCCTTGCTCTGTGCTGCATCCATGGTAGGAATAATTCTATCCATATACTCAATCACAGATACCTCAGCACCTAATCTTCTGTATACTTGACCCAGCTCTAAACCAATAACTCCACCACCAATAACAACCATGTGTTTTGGCACCTCTGTTAAGCTCAAAGCTTCTGTAGAGGTAATCACACGCTCTTTGTCTAAGGTGATAAAAGGAAGTGTTGCAGGCTTACTACCGGTAGCAATAATGGTATGTGCAGCTTCGATCGTTTGTTTTTTCTCTCCTGAAATTTCAATGTGTGTAGCATCTTTAAAAGAACCTACTCCTGTAAAAACATCAATCTTGTTTTTGTTCATTAAAAAATCGATCCCTTTGGTGGTTTGTTCTACCACAGATGCTTTACGCTCGATCATTTTCTTGAAATTGATCTTTACATCTCCAGGTATTTCAATACCATGATCTTCAAAATGCTTGATGGCATCTTCGTAGTGATGTGATGAATCTAGTAAAGCTTTACTAGGAATACATCCAACATTTAAACATGTTCCCCCAAGGGTGTTATATTTTTCGATAATTGCGGTTTTCATCCCTAACTGTGCGCAACGGATTGCCGCTACGTAGCCACCAGGACCAGAACCTATTACTGCAACATCATACTTTGACATACTGCTCTTTTTTTAATTAACATTGTTTCGGGAACTAAAATTTCCGAAGTGCGATTGCAAAGGTACAATTCTGTTAAGAAGTACATATTGAATTTCTGAAATTTTAACGCTTTGTAGCGATGTCGTTTAAAACCCACTCGATATGAGGGTCTATACCCTTCTCAAGATCTGAAACGGTAGGCATAATCTCTACATCTGGTGTCACACCATACCCATCTGGTGTTATTTTATGAGGCGTTTCTACTTGCAACATTCCCATGTGTATGCGCACTTTAGAATTTGGTAGCTCATAGTCATTAAATAAACCAGCAACAGTTCCGTTATAAGCGCCACCCGTTTCCTGTCCTACAAAGGTAGCGCGTTTGGTTGCTTTTAAGTGGGTAGACAATAAGGAGGAAGCAGAAAAAGAATTTCCGTTGATTAACACATATACCTTACCCTTAAAATTATGTTCTTGTGGTTCTTGAGGTTTGGTACCTTTTAATCTGTAATACAACACACCATCTCTCTTTTTGGTTTTTATGAGGTTGTGTGTAATAATTACGGGAGAGAACAAACCTGCGAAAAACTTCAACACTGTTGGTTGTGTGTTGGTCATAAACATATTTAAAACTGGAAGTCTTCTTGTGACTTCACTCTCATTTAAAAAGACATATTCTTTATCTGTTAGATAAGAGTATATCAAGTCAATTTCTTTGATAGATCCGCCTCCATTATCTCTTAAATCAATGATTAAATTTTGCGTGTTTAAGCTATCCATTTCCTTGAAAGTATCTTTATAGAAATCTTTGTAGCCTCCAGCAGTAAAGCCTCGTATTTTCATGTAGGCTACCGTACTATCGGCACCAATAAAACTAAAGTTACGCGCATACTCTTTGGTGGTATAATTATATCCGTACTTTTTATATTTTTTACGCACTAACTTTACGGAGTCTTTTCGTTTTCTGCGCTCTGCTCTAGTGAGTTTTTTAAATTCCTTTTTCACTAAGGTATCTTCTTTTTTTTCTTCATTCGCCTCAAGATTCTTTTTCTGCTTATCCTCCCATCTAAACATTTTTGTAAATACAGAATCTCTTTGTTTAAAAGTAACTGGAATGCTATCTTGAAAACCAAACTCGTAATAAAAATATCCTAAAAAACGTGAGCCTACAAAAGCATCAAACAAGGTGGTGTTATAGCCATCACTAGCTAGATACTTATTGTATTCACTTACAATAGCTTGCGGTGTTCTATCTCCTATTTCCAAGACTTCTGCACCTATCAACAAAGTATCTTGCTCTATTGCTTTGTTTATAAAGAGTTTTGATTCAACATAGTTGAAATCTAATTTGTCGAAATTAAATTTTTTGAATCGATATTTTTTCCTAATGGCTTTGTCTCTCTTTTTTTGCGGAGGATTAAGACTGATATGCCCTTGTCCAACACTCTTTACTACAGGCGCCAATTTTTTATAAAACTCTTTGCTAGTTAGGGGTTTTGTAATGCTTTGTTTTAAGCTATCAAATTTAAATTCTAATTGTTCTTTAGAAATATATTGATACAAACGAGGATGGTTTCGCTTTAATTTTTGGTAGGTTTTATCTACATCTTCGTGCAATGCCTCAACGGGTTGGGGATTGAGAATTGCTTGATTGTATTTTTCTAAACTGTTGCAAGAAACGAGCAACAAAACTAGAGCTACTAAGAGTATTTTTTTCATAAAGTCTTTTTCTTTTTATAGACGCAATAAAAATATAAAGGGTTGTATGCGCATCAAATTTACACATCCATTCCTGGAAATGCCAACATTTGCCCCATGCCTACTGTAAACAACCAATTTCCATAGATCGCGTGTTCTATAGAAACCAATGTGGTACTTTTAAATTTCAGAAATGTAAGTCCGAATAAAATCCCGCCAACAAAGGTTAGCAGAAGCACTAAGGTATTTTTAAAAAACAAATGCGCTAATGAAAACACAAGTGCGTTGACGAGCACTAACATCTTTTTATTTTGAAACAAGGTTTTGTAACGCTCAAAGAAAAAGGTTCTGTAGACTAATTCCTGAGGCCATACAGAAAATACGCTATAGACAAACAAAATAATAACAAAAAGTAAGGGTTTGTTGAGAGGAATATAAAACAAAGCTTCTGGCTTTACATTCCAAACATATACACTTGTAATAATAGCAATGCCTATAAATGTAATGCCAATTCGTTTCCAAAACAAAATCCAAGGCAATGCTGGTTGTATCTGAAATTTTAACAATCTGAGTCCTTTAAGCACATATAACAAATAGCCAAAACCAATGACAACCACAGGTATTTTAATCCACATTGGAATGGCAAGAGTGAGCCCAATGGGGATACAAACAAAGAGTATTAAAAACTCTATAAAAAGTGCTTTTTTAGAACTCATGATACTTTAAAAGCCGTTGTATTTTTTACCTCATTAATGGTGAAAGAACTTTGTGTACTTCCAATATGCTTAAGAGAGGTTAGTTTATTGATCATAAACTCTCTAAAGGCATCCATATCTTTTACAACCACTTTTAGCAAATAGTCGAACTCACCACTTACATGAAAACATTCTAACACGGCGTCTAATTGCGCCACCTCAGCTTCGAAGGCTGCGATATTTGTTTCGGTATGCTGTGATAATTTAACATGACAAAATACCATAAAGCCAATATCTAACTGTTTCTTTTCAAGGAGTGCGACATACTTCTTAATGACTCCATTACGCTCTAATTTCTTGATACGTTCGTATACGGCAGTAACAGAAAGGTTTAGTTTTCCCGAAAGTTCTTTATTAGTTTGCTTGCTATCTTCTTGTAAGAATTGAAGCAAGAGCAAATCTGTAGTATCTAATTTCATTTAGAAAATTTTTCCCAAAAATACACAATACAAGAAGATTTTTCAGTTTTAAAACCACTACAAAGCTAATTAAATAGTTAAATATTCTTAATAACAATTAAGTTATTGATAATTATTCTATTTTAATCTATTTTTGATGTTTATTAGTTTATTATTCAGTAGAATATCAGATTTTTAAAACAATCTAACATTTCAGAAAAAACAACACATCTCACAACATTTTATATTATGGCAAAAAAAGAGTTTAAACCCGCAAACAACATACAAGATTTGCAATATTTTGGCGAATTTGGAGGCGTCAATCCATCCATTTCAGACTCCTCTACCTACACCTTCTTATCGGCAAAAACCATGTTCGATACCTTCGAGGGTAATGCAGATGGATGCTATTTGTATTCGCGCCACTCTACGCCTTCAAATTTATATTTAGGAGAAGCTTTAGCCGCCATGGAAGGAACAGAAACAGCAAATGTTGCCGCCAGTGGTATGGGAGCAATCACTCCAACTATTTTACAGTTTTGCGAATCTGGGGATCATGTGGTATCGAGCCGAACCATATACGGAGGAACCTATGCGTTTTTAAAGAATTTCACGCCTAGACTTAACATCTCAACGTCGTTTGTAGACATTACAAACCTAGAAGCTGTTGAAGCTGCTATAACACCAAGCACAAAAATACTATTCTGTGAATGCGTGAGTAATCCATTACTCGAGATTGCAGATATTAAAGGGTTGGCTGCTATTGCCAAAAAACACGATTTGAAATTATTGGTGGATAATACTTTTTCACCTCTGACCATTTCTCCTGCAAAACTAGGAGCCGATGTGGTGATGCACAGTTTAACAAAATTCATCAATGGTAGCAGTGACACTATGGGTGGTGTAGTTTGCGGAAGCCAAGAATTAATCGACACCCTACGAAATGTAAACGATGGCGCTTGCATGCTCTTGGGAGCCTCTATGGACAGCCTGCGTGCTGCATCCATTTTAAAGAACCTACGCACCTTGCATATACGCATGCAACAGCATAGTAAAAACGCATTGTATCTAGCTCAAAAATTTGAAGCCGATGGCTTGCGTACTGTATATCCAGGACTGGCATCACATCCGGGTCACGAGATCTACAAAACCATGATGAACGAACAGTATGGATATGGAGGAATGCTTACTATTGACGCTGGAAGTTTAGACAAAGCCAACGAACTTATGGAACTCATGCAAGAACGCAACTTAGGATATCTTGCTGTAAGTTTAGGTTTTTATAAAACACTTTTTAGTGCACCTGGGACTTCTACTTCTTCTGAAATTCCCGAAGACGAACAAGCAGCCATGGGATTAACAGACGGCTTGATTCGTTTTTCTATTGGTCTAGATGCCGACATCGAGCGAACCTACCAAATGATGCGTGATTGTATGAAAGAGGTTGGTGTGTTGTAAGCACTTTACCATTCTAACATATTTAAGCCAGCTGTTTTGAAAGTAACCTCTCCATTTTTTTCCTCAAAGTCTACAAAAACGGAAACTACGATTGCTCCGTCTCCAATTTTTTGAGGAAATGGAAATTTTATCGTGTCATCAATGCCTGTCAAATTAACAACTTTTGATAAAACAAGGGTAGGTTCTTTGACAGATTCGAACCTACTTATTTGGGTGACATGAATCCTTTTAACAGCTGCATTATTATTTACTTTAAGCTTTAGCATAACACCATTAATTAAAGTAAAATCTCCATCCAAGGAGGATGCAGCTGTTAGTGGAATATGGAACCAATTAGTAGTTCCCTCTTTTTGAGTAGCTACAGCTCCCCAACCTGCCCGTCTAAAATACAAACCATTGTCAGTATTTGTGTAGTGCTTTGTATACTCTGGTATAGCTTGTACGCCATGATTCCAAAAAATAAATGCTTCTGCCATAATTAATCTTTTTATAGTTGTTATTATTTAGTTTATTTTTCTGAGGCTAAAACCTCTAGCTTGCCTTCGAGGGTTTCGATTTTTAATTGTTGTTCTTGTATGGCGTTAATTAGCACAGGAATAAGCTCTGTATATTTGACTGCAAGTGTTTGTATTTCGTCTTCTTTTTGTATGACTAGATTAGGGATTACTTTTTGTACATCTTGTGCTATTAATCCTAGAGATGTTACTTTTTGATTAGGTGTATGATTCCAAAAATATTCTTTTGGTTGGAGTTTTAATATTTCATCTAGACCGTATTGAAGTGTTGAAACACTGTGTTTTAGTCTACTATCACTGCTATGCACCACAGCGCCACCAACAAAAACATCACCCCCTTCATTTTGAAGATACAGAGGAGCCGTACCTCCGATACTTCTTGCCATGATTTCGTTTTCATCCATTACTATATTATCACCAGCTACATTGCCCAGCACAAAATAACCACTACCATTGGTAAGACTTGCATCAGTCCCCCCTGTAATTTGTAATTTTACATCTGGATTTGTTGCACCAATACCTACATTTCCATTTTTTAGCCAGGTCATTCTAATGCCCTCGTTGCCGGAAAACAACCTAGACCATAAATGAAGTTTATCTGTAGCACCTCTATATTCAAGCTCGAACCCAAAGCCACCGCCTTCTTGCATTTTAAAGAAACTCGAGTTGCCGTCATTTGTTGTTACTTTTAAAACAGGATTGGTACTTTGTTGCACCTGCACCTCTCCATTAAAACGCAGAAGATTGGTATCGAATTCCCCATAAATAAGGGCATTATTTTCATCTGCAGCTGTATTTTCAATAAACAACTTATTATCACCATTAGTTAAAGCTCCACCTGCGTCATTCCCTATAAATATATTGCCATTGCCAGTACTATTTTGTCCGCTATTAATACCAATAGCGGTATTGCCGTCACCAGATACATTATTTCTTAAACTATTTGATCCTATTGCTGTATTTAAATGGCCTGTAGTGTTTGAGAACAAACTCTGAATACCTATAGCTAAATTAGACCAACCACTTTCATTATCTCTCAGTGCATAGGAGCCCAAAGCCGTGTTTCCATATCCATCAAGATTAGAAGATAATGCAAGCATGCCAATACCTACATTTGCTTGTCCAGAAACATTGTCAAATAAACTTCTATACCCTAAGGCAGTGTTTTCTAACCCTGTTGTGTTAGATCGTAATGATTGAAATCCAATACCCGTATTTTTATTATCTGTACCATCATCAAGAACACCAGCACTTACTCCTAAAAATATGGAAGACCCGTTGTCTGTGCCATCGTTATCACTTTTTCCATCGTTTAATTCATTTATTGTTTTTGCAGAAAAAGTAGCCGTTGAAACCCAAGTGGAATTACCGAGGGCGTCTGTTTGTAGCACTTGCCCATCAATACCTCGCGAAGATGGTAATGTATATTGATTTGCTTCAGTATCTCCAATAGATACAGTGCCTAAAAAATAACCTGCAAAACTTCCAGGGTTAGTTGCGGCACCATAAATAGCATAACCTGTACCATTTGCTAGATTAGAAACTTCACCTCGAACTGCATACTTATCTCCAGTGCCACTTCCTCTTAAAAAAGAATAACTTCCATAGTGTTCCCCATCTCCAGAATTATTTAAAAAATTATAGGTTCCATATTGATTACCCTCGCCAGAACCAGTGAGCTCATTATTAGCAGCATAATGATAGCCATCACCTGAACCGGTAAGTATTGTTCTTACACCATAATGTATGCCATTACCTGTTCCGGTTATTTGATTTAAAGAATTATGTTTTGTACCATCACCCCCACCTTGAAGTGAACTACTAACACCTATGTGCTGTCCGTCACCTTCGGTGTTAATATAAGACTGAAATCCTAACCGATTTCCCTGTCCTTCTCCAGTTAAACTTATAATTACCCCCTGATCTACATTACTTTGCGCATCATCTATCGTCCTATTATTTTTGACATATAAACCTATATTATTTGGTAGCGAATGATCCTCTACATTAATCCAAGCACTAAAAAATTCTAAATCATTATGAATTTCTAAGGGATAGTTAGGATTTTCAATCCCAATACCTACATTACCATCCGTGTAAATATCATCTGTTATAAGTTCTGGCACTGTTGTAGTGCCCTCCTTATACCAAGCTTTACTACTTGTTTGTCCGTTAATAATAGCTTGCCAACCACCAAAAGTATGGTCCCAATAATAAAATCCTTTTGATACACTGCCTTCTCCAGTGATATAGACTTGCATCCCGTCTTGCGCAGCCGTTGGTGAAGGTGGAAACTCATCAACTTTAGGGATCAACAAACCATCGGTTCTTGATGGATTTGCAGGATCACTCGCTTTAATATCCAAAAGGGCATTGGGAGTTTCGGTACCAATACCCACTTGGCTGAGGGCAAAAAAGGGAAATAATAACACCATTAATAGTTTTGTTTTCATACGTTCATTTTTAGATAATACAATTACGAGGTAGACTCCTCTTCTCCAACAGGTTCTTTGCTTGTTGTAATGCTGCAATACCTATTTGTTGAACCCCATATTTCCAAAAACAACGGTGCTTCTTTTTGAAGTAATGACAACACTCTATCAAAATAGGACAAGAGGTAAAACAACATAAAAGCGTGTTGTATATATGGTTTTTCAGGCTTCTTTTTCACAAAAGAGATACGTCCAACCAAGATGTTGTTATCAAAACAATCTATTCTTGCTGCTGCTTCTGTGAATTGAGAGATGCTAACTTTATAGGAAGTAAATACTATTCGTGGCATGTTTATGATACTTATTTACATGTTGTTTACGTAAAAGTATGAGTACAAATAGGTATCGCCTTGCACTAATTAGCAGTAGGTAGTTTTTGTGCGTAGCTTGCAGGAAAAAAAGGATACTTCCCGAAAGTAGATTAGCTGGTAAATAAAGATAATAATGTCTCTTTCCTACTTCTACTCACCCTCAAACTTTTTTTATTATCCATGACCACATATCCGCCATCGCCCCTTATGTAGCGATCAATTTTACTTAGGTTAATGAGATGCGAATGGTGGATCCTAAGAAAGTTTGTAGTTGGTAGTAGTAATTCAATTTCTTTGAGAGTTTTACTCACCAAAATTTTAACCCCAGATGAGAGATATATAAAGGTGTAATTACTATCTGAAATACAATATAATATTTCAGAAATCTTAATAAACTGCAAGCCCTCTTTTGTGGGCACCGCGATTCTATCTTTGTTAGGCGTTTGATGTAATGCCTTTTGTAAAATCTCAATTTGTTCTGGTAAAATAGCAGGTTTCTTTTTTTCTGAAACTTTAGACACCGCAGCTAGTAACAAATCCTTACCAATGGGCTTTAACAAATAGTCTATAGCACTCGCATTAAAGGCCTTAATTGCAAATTCATCGTAGGCTGTTGTAAATATTACATCTAAACTTTTTGTATCTAGTTGTTGTAATAACTCAAAACCATTCATCTCTGGCATTTCTATATCTAAAAACAAAATATCAACATCATTTTTTTGCAAAAATGCAAGCGCTTTTTTTGGTGATTGAAAGGTACCCAAAAGCACTAAGTTAGATGTATACTTTTCTAGTTGCCATGATAGGGTTTCTATGCAATGTTGTTCGTCGTCAATAATGATTGCTTTCAAATTCATTTTATAGCTATTTTAATGATCACTCTAGTTCCTGCTGGAGCACCAGAAGCATCTTTTAAATCCTCGATGTTAATATCTGTTGCGCCAATAAATTTTTCGTTGATATGTTGTAATCGTTCCTTGGTGATATTCATCCCAAACGATTTTTGTTTGATGGAGTTTTTATCTTTAATTTTCTTAGCAGCTTTTCTACCAATTCCATTATCCTCTATCATACAAACTAAGGCATCTTCTTCTTGAGTAATTTGAACCAGTAAATGACCTGTACCACTTTTTTTATGAAGCAATCCATGCCAAATACAATTTTCTACGTAGGGCTGAATGATTAATGGAGGAATCTCAAGATAATCTTTTTCAACATTTGGAGCTACTAAAATTTCATATGTAAATGAATGATTAAACCGCAATGCTTCCAGCTCTACATATAGCTTTAAGGCCTCCAGCTCGTTTGCTAAAGTGACTCTTTTCTCTTTAGAATTATTAAGAACTTTTCGAATGAGCATGCTAAATTTTGATAAATACTCTGAGGCCTGTTCTTGTTGATTTTTTATAATAAAACTATTGATTGAGTTTAAACAATTAAATAAAAAGTGCGGGTTCATTTGCGCACGTAATGCCTGAAGCTCCGTGTCGCTCAATTTTTTCTCATAACTCTTTTGCAATGCATCTTTTAAAATAGTGTCTGTTTTAAGTTTATTTTTATATCGGGACCACAATAGTCCAATGATAAGAAAAGAAAGCAATGCTGTTACTAAAAAAGCTATTTGTAATTGCTTGCTCTTTTTTAAATCGTTTTGCTGTAATTCATTCTCTGCATTCAGCAACGCGATTGCTTTATTTTTTTTCTCGGTTTCGTACTCTAACGATAATCGTTCAATTTCTTTTCTGTTTTGAGTGCTGTATACTTCATGCAACACGTCACTCTTTTTTTTGTAAAATTCTAGTGCCTTTTTGTAATTACCCCTGCGCTCATGCAAACTAAACATAAAATCTAAGTTGTACTTAGCTAAGTATAAATCGTTTTGTTTCTCACTTAAAACAATTGATTTATTCATAAAAAACTCAGCGTTTTTCAAATCGCCTTTGGCAAATAATATCTCCGCATAGGTACTGTAATTATACATCTGTGCAGTTTCAAGTTCAAGAGAGTCGGCTTTTTGTATGGCTTTTGTTACAAAATGCTCAGCTTTGTTATATTCATGTAACAAATACAATGTATATGCTTTGTTATTATAAGCAGTAATTAAACTAGGGATTCTCTGCATTTCTTTTAAAATGGCAATAGACTTATCAATGTATAGCATCGCTTTTTGATAGCTCCCTTGTGCATCAAAACAAGAACTTAAATTAGTATAATACCGTGCCAAATGCTCATCAAATTCCTGTTCAGATTCTTTTAAAAAGATGGCTTTCTCGTAATGCTTTTTTGCCTTTTCATATTCTTCTAAATAAATATAACACCGTCCTAACCCAGCATTAATAGAAGCTATCTGGAGTCGGTTTTTGGACATTTCTGCATACCCCAGGGCTTTTATATGGAGTTGGACAGCTAATTTAACATTGCTTTCATCATCTGCAATAGCTCCAAACAAACCATAAATCTTTGATTTGAATAAAATAGAATCTTGCGAACGATTGCTCAACAACAAAGCTTCATCCAAATAGTGTCTTGATGATGTTAATTTGTTTGTTTCTCTATACTGTATTGCATTGGCAATACAGTATCTAATTTTTGATGGCAAAGAAAATGCTACACTATCTTTTTTTGAAATAGTACTCAGGTACGTTCGAGCCTTTTTTGGATTCACATCCAGATAATGCTCGGCTACTTCTAAAGATAATGTTGCTTTTTTAGCAGGGTTTAGTTCTTTAAGATATGCTTGCTCTAAACTATCCAACTTGGTTTGCGCAAGGAGAATTGGAGCCGTAATTACAAACGTAAGAAAGAAAAGAAAAAAGTGACATTTAAAGGATTTCATACACATAAACTTTTAGAACTTAAAAAGTTATCATGCTACAATATCCAAAAAAACTATCACAAGATTAACTAGTTCTGTATCATTTACATGTTTTACCATGTAGTTTACAGGTTTTTAAGTGTCGTTAACATGTACTCCTCAAAAAATACATTTTCTTCTGAACTTGCATACATCCCACCAAAATCGTAACATTACAAAACCAATTAAAATCTTTAAGATGCAAGAAGACAATCTCACCGATATTCATATTCAAGACCAAAAAATAAAAGACAATAAACAACTAAGTATTTGGGAAGCGCTTATTCCTGTAATTGCACTAGTCATCATGTTATTCTTCAATGTGTTTTATGCATTTGGAGATGATGCATTGAGTGGTAGTAATCAATTTATCTTATTACTAGGTGCTGCAGTTGCTGCAATGGTAGGTATCAACAATAAGGTTTCGTACAAAACCATGATGGAAGAAGTGGCCGAAAATGTAAAATCCACTTCTGGAGCATTACTTATCTTACTTATGGTAGGAGCTCTTGCTGGAACGTGGCTTATTAGTGGTATTATTCCAACCATGATTTATTACGGACTCCAAATATTAAATCCCACTATATTTTTACCTTCTTGTGTGATTATTTGTGCTATTATTTCGGTGGCGACTGGAAGTAGTTGGACCACCTCTGCTACTGTAGGTATTGCGCTTATTGGTATTTCGGAAGCCTTAGGGATTTCTCTGGGTATGACAGCTGGTGCCGTATTATCTGGAGCCTACTTTGGAGATAAATTATCGCCATTAAGTGACACCACAAACCTAGCGCCTGCTATGGCGGGTACCGATTTGTTTACACATATTCGATATATGTTGTTTACAACAGTTCCCACTATTGTAGTCACGCTCATTGTATTTATCATTATAGGATTAGGACTAGACCCAACAGGTATTGCAGACACGGCAAGCATCTTAGCATCTATAGAAAAATCGTTTACAATTTCTCCATGGTTGTTTATAGTTCCCTTGCTTGTTATTGTAATGATCATTAGAAAAACACCACCCCTTATTGCCTTATTAGCTGGAACACTTTTGGGAGCAGTAGCTGCACTTATCTTTCAACCTTCTATTGTAACAAACATAGGCGGTGGAGTTTCCTTAGATTTTATTACAGGTTATAAAGGAATTATGAATGCGATTACAGTTGATACAGCCGTTGCTACAGACAATGAAGCCTTAAACGATTTATTTTCGGCTGGAGGTATGAGCGGCATGTTAGGAACCATTTGGCTTATTATCTGTGCCATGGTTTTTGGAGGTGTGATGGATGCCATTGGTGCTTTGGCTAGAATAAGCAAAGCCTTACTATCGTTATTTCATACTACATTCGGCTTGTTTGCTAGTACGGTAGCTAGCTGTTTGGCATTAAACTTAACGGCAAGTGATCAATACCTTGCCATTGTAGTTCCTGGAAAAATGTATTCCAAAGCTTTTGCAGATAAAGGTCTAGCTCCAGAAAACTTATCTAGAACTCTTGAAGACTCTGGTACCGTAACTTCTGTATTAGTCCCTTGGAACACTTGTGGTGCTTACCAAAGTGGTGTCTTAGGAGTTCCCGTTGTTGATTATTTTTTCTTCGCAATTTTTAATTGGCTTAGTCCGTTTACAACTTTATTATTTGCAGCATTTAGAATAAAAATCAAAATGCTCAAAGAATCAAAAGCAGCATAATTACATCATCAACTTTTTTTAAAGCTTCGGAAATTTTAGTATTTCCGAAGCTTTTTTATGTCCACTAAAATTTCAGAAAAAAACCTTACAAAGAGGTAAGAAAATCTAAAACAACAGTGTACTTTTGCCGCCTGAAAATTGCCAACGAAACTGGCGATAAAAAGAACATAAACACAAAAAATAATTCTATGGCATTTGTTGGAAAAAAATTCCCAAACCTAGCTGTTGATGCAACAGACAAATCTGGTATCACACGTAAAATAAACGTATTAGAAACTGCACAAAAAGAGAACAAAAAAGTAATCTTATTCTGGTACCCAAAAGACTTTACCTTTGTATGTCCTACAGAGTTACACGCTTTTCAGGCTGCTATGGATGCTTTTGAAGCAAAAAACACCATGGTGATTGGAGCTTCTTGTGACACTCCAGAAGTACACTTTGCTTGGTTAAACACTCCAAAAAATCACGGAGGAATCGAAGGCATCACCTACCCTATTTTAGCTGACACCAACCGTAACTTATCATCGCAATTAGGTATTCTTGATGTAACTAATGAGCGTTATGATGAAGAAACTGGAACGGTTCAAGTTGACGGTGATAATGTAACCTACAGAGCAACTTACCTTATTGACGAAGAAGGAACGGTTTTTCACGAAAGCATTAACCACATGCCTGTAGGAAGAAATGTTCAAGAATTTTTACGTCTTATCGATGCATATGCACACGTACAACAAAACGGTGAAGTATGTCCTGCCAACTGGCAAGAAGGAGAAACTGCTATGAACGCAGACCGTAAAGGAGTAGCACAGTATTTAACAGAACAGTTAAACTAGTCGCTCATTAAACAATTTTAAACGTACCTTTACCAAAAGTATAGGGACGTTTTTATTCTATATTATATTAAAATATCTCTGAATAAGATCTCTAGTTTATTGATTTTTTTGTGAGTATCCTAACACAACATTGTATAGTGTTTTGTATTTTTATGGTTTTATATATCTAAAGTAAAAACTATGGCTCAAATAACACTTGGTGGTACTCCCGCAACTACCGTTGGATCAATTCCTGCAAACAATACCAAAGCTCCAGACTTCACCCTTTCTGCAGCCGATTTATCTTCTAAAACCTTAGCAGATTATGCAGGTAAAAGAAAAATATTGAACATTTTCCCAAGTGTTGACACTGGTGTTTGTGCTGCGTCTTCAAGAAAATTTAATGCAGAAGCTGCTGCTTTAAAAAACACACAAGTGCTCTGCATTTCAAGAGATTTACCTTTTGCTCAGGCGCGTTTTTGTGCAGCCGAAGGACTTGAAAACGTTGAAATGTTAAGCGACTTTAAAGATGGTAGTTTTGGTGATGCTTATGGTCTTACAGTTGCAGATGGCCCATTTGCAAACTTACATTCCAGAGTCGTAATGGTATTAGACGAACAAGACAACATTATGTATTCGGAACAAGTACCAGAAATTGGACAAGAACCAAATTATGAAGCAGCATTAAATGCATTAGGATAATGTGGAACTCCTTTTTAGGCAAAAGACTAATGGGATGTAAGTATGCCATTATTGGCGCCATACAACTCATTAAAAACGAAGCCAGTATTCAAGTACAAACTGTGATTGCCATTGGCATTACAATAGCTGGTTTTGTTATGGACATTTCTGCTACAGAATGGATGTTACAATGTTTTGCCATTGGTTTAGTCATGACAGCAGAAGGTCTCAATACAGCAGCCGAAGAAATTGCCAATTTCATACATCCTGAGCACCATCCAAAAATAGGATATATTAAAGATGTTGCTGCCGGCGCAGTTTTCTTTGCAGCGGTTACTGCAGTGGTAATTGCTTGTTTAATTTACATTCCGAAATTTTAGAAATATTTACTTTGTTAGTTTGTAATTACTTCCGAAATGTTCCAAAAATAATTATGACTGAGTATTCTTTGTATCTTTGCATAAAAAACTCATAAACAAGACATTGCTATGAAGTCTTTTGTATTATACTTTTTTACACTTACCTTTTTTATAACTACTATTGGTTTTAGTCAAGAGGTACCTATTATAAGCTACGCGGTTGATGTTAATGACCAAGTACAATTGGAGGTAAATTCAGAAGAAGAGCATTATTACTTGCTGAGAGTAAGACATACGCCAACAGGCCCTTTTACTCAAACTACATCGCTGACTCTAGGAACCTCAGGAACAACACTAATATCTGAATCTACTGAAAAATACCCACTTGAACATTATCAGGTATTAGAATACCCAATTAGCAACCCTATAGACCATGATGGAGATGGTGTAGATGATATTACTGAATTTAACAACATGCCAACTATTGGCCCATTAAACGCAGCCCCCCCTGTAGATGAAGTAGATGGAACGGTGACTGTAAAAAACTTTACAGGGTTTAAAGAGTTATCTGTAGAAGGAATGGATATCCCTTGGGCACCTTTTTTAAACGGAAAAGAGTTTGTGAAATTCATTATTTTAAAACCTCTTACAGATAGTCCCAAACTTTATTTTATCAATAGCGAAACACACGATAGACATATTCATTTCATCAATACAGTAGGGATAGATTGGCCAAGCAATACAGATTCAGCTAGAGGAGAAATTATCTACCATCCAACCGTAATTTCAAATAATGGAACCCTAGGCGCTTACACTTTTGTGTATAGTGAAGGATTAGGAAAACCATTTGAAACGGTTCAAATTACGCATGAAATGCTCGCAGCTAATATGCCCTTCTTAAAAAACAATCTTTCTTATTTTGTTACTTCCAATGCAGAAATTGATTACCTTAACGATGAAGAGCTCTTCGATACTTCTAGAGTCCCAGTCATTTTTGAAGAAGATATTTATGCCGATATAGATTATCTAGCCATCAATATAGCCGAAGGATATGGACTATTAAGAGTTATGGATCTTGAAGAAACACCAGGCTCTAGAGATATTGTTTTGTACGAGCAATTACCAAATAATTTGCCACGTGTGGGCGGTATTATTACTTCATTTTTTCAAACACCATTATCGCATGTAAATTTAAGAGCCATTCAAGATAATGTCCCTAATGCCTATATTAAAGACCCTCTTGAAGTGACTACAATCCAAAATTTGGTAGGGCGCTATGTGCATTACAAAGTAGATCAAGGCGAATACACAGTAAGAGAGGCTAGTTTAGAAGAGGTAAATGATTGGCATGACAACCTTAGGCCTGAAGATGCTCAAATACCACCATTAAATCTAAACGTTACTTCCATTCTACCTCTTGAAGATATCACATTTGAAATGTCTGATGCCTTTGGTGCTAAGTGTAGCAATCTTGCTACGTTGAGAACCTTTGGTTTTCCAGAAGGAACCATTCCTAACGGATACGGTGTTCCTTTTTATTTTTATCAAGAGTTTATGAAGTTCAATAATTTCTTTGATCGTGTAGAAACCATGTTAGCCAATCAAGAATTCCAGACAAATCTAGATGTGCGTATGGAAATGCTTAAAGATTTTCGTCGAGATATCAAAGACGCTCCTATGCCACAATGGATGCTCGATGAACTTCAAGAAATGCATGAGTCCTTTCCTGTAAACACACCTATTCGAGTTCGCTCAAGTAGTAACAATGAAGATTTACCAGGATTTAGTGGAGCAGGTTTATACACTTCTAAAACACAACACCCTGATGAAGGTCATATTTCAAAATCGGTAAAGCAGGTATATGCTAGTTTATGGAACTTTAGAGCCTATGATGAAAGAGACTATTACAGAGTAGATCATTACATAGCGTCTATGGGATTAGTATGTCACCCAAATTTCGAAGAAGAAAAAGCAAATGGTGTAGGTGTAAGTACAGACCCAATATACCAAACTGAAGATACTTTCTATTTAAATACACAAGTTGGTGAAGACCTAATAACAAATCCAGGCAGCATGTCAATCCCTGAAGAAATTCTATTAAATAGGTATGCAACCAACCAAGATAGCTATACTGTCATCCGTAATTCGAATCAAGTTGAAGAAGGTGAATTAGTCATGGACGAAATTTATTTGGAACAGATACGAGTATTCTTATCTAAAATTCACGACGAATTTGCTATACTATACGATGCTGTTGAGAACGATACATTTGCCATGGACATTGAGTACAAAATTACAAGCGAAGGGCAATTAATTATAAAACAAGCGAGACCCTGGGCAACTTTTTGGACAGAACAGATTGATAATGAAGATCCAGAAACATTCGATGGTACTGAGCTTATTTATTTTCCAAATCCAGCAACAGATTTCTTAACACTGAAATGTGATTGTAATGTAGTAAAAGTAGTTATCGCAAATACCGCTGGGCAAATCATTGCCGAACAAGCTACAGACTTTAGTGAATTTAGCAGTCAGATATTTATCGACAACCTTGCTGCAGGACTTTATATTATGAATGGTTTAGATGCCAATGACAATGTACAATTCTCGAAGAAGTTCCTGAAAAAATAAATTTTATATAATAGAAAAAAGGGTTCTCAAAAAGTAAACTTAGATGTCTGTTCGAGCGCAGTCGAGAACTATAACTCATTGAGAATAAACTTAGGTTTCGACTCCGCTCAACCAGACAAATAGTATTTTTTCACTTTTTTAGAAACCCTCTTTTCATTGGGCAATCTTCAAACAAACATAAAACTACCTTATAATTGTTTTAAGTAATTATCTACCACTAGAATACCACCTTCATTAAATTCTACACTCAGGTTTGTTTCATTTAAAGTAATAATACGCACTGTGGTACCTTGACTACCGCTATTTACTATAATGTTAGTATCGTCTATAGTATAGGTTCCAGAAAGAGGTGTTACTGTCCCGCAATTGGCGCCCGAGTAAAATGTTTGTGTAAACATATTGGGTGCTACAAATCGAATGGTTCTTAACAAATCACAAGTTCCCAATGCAATAGGATTCCCATCCTGAGTAGCAGATTGCAACTGCCATAAGCCAAGAACCAATTCTGCATTGGTTGGAGGGGCAACGGTATCGTCATCACCAGAACATGAAACAAATGATAAGGTCATTAAAAGTACTACGGTAAGTGTTTTAAAAGTTTTCATAAAAAAAAGTTTTTAGTTTATATTTATTTCTTCTTAATCGATGCTTTTAAAAAATGTCATCACTGGATTTAAAAAAAAATAAAAACACCCCTTAACTCATAACAATTTGTATTTTTGTTTGAGACACCTACTCCTTCATGGCTAAAAAGAAAACAGCAACTCCTAAAAAAACAAAACAACCTAGAAAACCTATCTCGTTTTCACTCTCTAAACAACAAAAGATTGTATTGGGTAGTTTTTTAGCACTGTTGGGTCTTGCCTTATTATTTTCTTTTACTTCCTACCTTTTTACTTGGCAAGCAGATCAAAGTATTCTAGGTATTACTGATAGAGATGTGGAAAGCAAAAATTGGCTGAGTAGTTTTGGAAATAACATTGCACACCTTTGTATGTATCAAGGCTTTGGTATTGCCGCTTACATTTTTGCTACCCTGGTAACCCTAACTGGAGTTTATTTCTTTTTCGATTACGCTAAAAAACAATTAAAGAAATTTTGGTTTTGGGGCACGCTACTCATGATTTGGTTTTCCATTTTCTTTGGTTTTTTTACAGAAAAGAATGCCATTATTAGCGGTGTTATTGGCTATGAAATGAATGATTTTTTTCAAGACTATATAGGACTTATTGGTACCATATTGCTCATGACCTTTTTCGCTATTGTATACTTGGTATTACGTCTAAAACTAACACCAGATCGCGTACAATCTGCATTGAAAAAAACGAAGAAAGAGATCGCTGCAGATCTTACAGACACTCCAATTACAAAAAAACCTATAGAAACAATAGTTCCTAGTACTTCTGAAATAAAAACAACCGAAGTGCCCCTAGATACCAACCCGAGTGCGCTAACAATTAACGAGAAATTTAAAGTTTCCGAAGAAAAAACTACTTCTAAGGTTGAAACACCATTAGAAAAAATTGTGATTAAGAGCAGCGAAGATGGTGTCGCTATGGAAGTAGAACAAGCCAAGGAAGAAGTGGTTGTAAAAGAGAACTTAAGCGACAAACTAGTCAAAGACTTTGGTGAATTTGATCCTACCCTTGAACTCAGTAATTATAAATTTCCTACCATTGAGTTACTAAAAGATTATACGGCTGGACAAGGTATTACCATTAACCAAGAAGAGCTTGAAGAAAATAAAAACCGAATTGTTGAAACACTTAACAATTACAAAATTGGAATTGCTAGTATAAAAGCTACAGTAGGACCAACGGTTACTTTGTATGAAATTGTTCCTGATGCAGGAATTCGTATTTCAAAAATTAAAAATTTAGAAGACGATATTGCGCTGTCACTTTCTGCCTTGGGAATTCGTATCATCGCTCCTATTCCAGGACGTGGTACCATTGGTATTGAAGTTCCTAATAAAAACCCTAAAACGGTATCGATGCGTTCTACCATTGCCTCTCCAAAATTTCAGAGCGCAGAAATGGAATTACCACTCGGACTCGGGAAAACAATTAGCAACGAGACCTTTGTGGTAGATTTGGCAAAAATGCCTCACCTCCTTATGGCAGGTGCCACAGGGCAAGGTAAGTCGGTTGGTTTAAATGCCATTCTTACATCCTTACTTTACAAAAAACACCCTGCAGAAGTGAAATTTGTTTTGGTAGATCCTAAGAAAGTAGAACTTACGCTCTTCAATAAAATCGAGCGCCATTTCTTAGCAAAATTACCAGGCGATGAAGATGCCATTATTACAGATACCAATAAAGTAATTACCACACTTAACTCTCTTTGTGTAGAGATGGATCAGCGCTATGATTTGCTTAAAAATGCCTACGTTAGAAACATTAAAGAGTACAATACCAAATTTAAAGAGCGTAAATTAAATCCAGAAGAAGGACATAAATTTCTACCCTACATTGTCTTGGTGATTGATGAATTTGCAGATCTTATCATGACGGCTGGAAAAGAGGTAGAAACACCCATTGCACGTTTAGCACAATTAGCGCGTGCCATTGGGATACACCTTATTGTTGCCACGCAACGACCTTCGGTAAATGTAATTACAGGTATTATTAAAGCCAATTTCCCAGCACGTATTGCCTTTAGAGTGACCAGTAAAATTGATTCTCGTACTATTTTAGATAGTGGTGGTGCCGACCAGCTAATAGGTCGCGGAGATATGTTGTACACCCAAGGAAACGATTTGGTGCGTATTCAGTGTGCCTTTGTAGACACACCAGAAGTAGCAGACATTACCGATTTTATTGGCGGACAAAAAGCCTACCCAGATGCCCATATTTTACCAGAGTATGTTGGAGAAGAAGGTGGCACAACTCTTGATAATAACATCAACGAACGCGATAAACTTTTTAGAGAAGCCGCAGAGGTGCTCGTGATTGCGCAACAAGGATCTGCTTCTTTATTACAACGCAAGCTTAAATTAGGCTACAACCGTGCCGGTAGAATCATAGACCAATTAGAAGCCGCCGGTATTGTAGGTCCCTTTGAAGGAAGCAAAGCAAGAAGTGTAACCGTTCCCACATTAGAAGCCTTGAATCAATTATTGGATAACGAATAAATAGCATGAAAATAGTTCAAAAAATAGTTTTAAGTATCATTTTAGTTGTTGCATCTAGCACCAGTTACGCACAAGACGCAACCGCATTACTAAAAGAAGTTTCTGCTAAAGTAAGAAGCTACGACAATGTGCAAATAGATTTCAAATACAACCTAAACAACCAAAAAGAAGGCGTAAATCAAGACACACGAGGTGATGTTGCCTTGTCTGGAGACAAATATGTTTTAAACATGCTAGGCATTACACGCATGTTTGACGGAGCATCCATTTACACGATCGTTCCAGAAGATGAAGAGGTCACTATCTCTACATTTAATGCTGAAGAAGAAAAGGATATTACACCTTCGGAAATGTTAACGTTTTACGAAGAAGGGTATGATTCGAAAATGGATATTGTTCAAAATGTAAATGGAAGAAAGATTCAATTTGTAAAGCTTACTCCAATCGATAGTAATGCCGAAATAAAAGATATTTTACTAGGTATCGATAAGCAAACCAAACATATTTACAAGCTCATACAAACCGATAGCAAAGGCACAAAATACACGTTGACGGTACAATCTTTTAAAACAAACCAGCCACTTTCAAAAACCTTGTTTACCTTTGACGAAGCTAAGTACACCAATGATGGGTACTATATCAATAAGCTAGACTAACTACGGGTTTGAAAATATTAGACAGGTACATATTAGTTACTTATTTGAAGACGTTTTTTAGCGTCTTCATTATTTTGATGTTCATTTTTGTCCTGCAAACCATTTGGCTATACATTGCAGAACTTGCTGGTAAAGACATCGATTTTATCATCATATTAAAGTTCTTGTGGTTCTTTGCCCCTAAATTAATTCCTCTAGTATTACCACTTACTATTTTAGTGACCTCCCTGATGGTCTTTGGTGGCTTTTCTGAACGCTACGAGTTTGCCGCCATGAAATCGACTGGTATTTCATTACAGCGTGCCATGCGTAGTCTTACTTTTTTTATTTTAGGACTATCCTTAACGGCGTTCTTCTTTGCAAATAATGTCATCCCATATTCTGAATACAAATGGCAAAACTTACGCAGAAACCTCGCGCAGGTGAGTCCTTCGATGGTGATCAGTGAAGGACAATTTAGCCAAATCGGAGAAGGTTTCAATATTAAAGTAGCCGAAAAATCTGGAGAGAATGATGAGTTTTTAAGAGACATTATCATTCACGAAAAAAATGCAGCAAAACCAAATGGGAACTACATTGTAACCATTGCCGCCACAGGAGAGTTTCGAAGTGAAGAAGGCAGTAATACCTTATCGCTTATTCTCAATGATGGATCACGCTATGAAGATGTGCAAGAAAAAGACATCAAGAAGCAAAAACGCATGCCTTTTGCGAAAACAGATTTCAAACAATACATTGTAAACATAGACCTTACCGAGTTAAACAATACCGATATCGATCGTGAAAATGATTTGAGCAATCAAAACATGTTCAACATGCGAGAATTATATGTAGAAATAGACTCACTCTCTAAAGGATATACCGAAGACATACAAAAGTTTGCCAATAATACCTACTACAGAACGGGTGTTTCAAAATTTAAAAACGCCAAAGTTAAGGCACAAAAAATCCCTGATTCATTAGACTCGTATCTAGACCTATTTACTGAAAAACGCCAAACCGAAATTGCAAAAATGGCACTTAATAACGTAAAAGGAACCATACAAACCATCGATGCCAAAAAGAACGAATATAAAATAAAGACCAAACGTCTCAACAAGTACGAAATGTCTTTACACGACAAGCAAGTATTACCTATTGCCTGTATTATTCTATTCTTTGTAGGGGCACCGCTAGGCGCTATTATTCGTAAAGGAGGAATGGGACTGCCTATGGTTGTGGCCATTTTATTGTTTTTAACCTATCATTTCATAGGTATTTTTGCTAAGAATAGTGCAGAAGACGGAACACTCCATCCTTTTATTGCTACCTGGATGAGTACGTTTATTATGTTCCCTTTAGGAATTTGGCTCACCTATAGAGCAACCACAGACCAAGGTGTTTTTGATTTTGACACCTTTTTTGGACGTATTGCAAGGCTCTTTAAGAAAAAGAAAAAAGAAGTGTAGTTTCATCCCTTCGGAAATTTTAGTCACCCAATAATATTTCCGAAGCACACAAAGTGATCACCTTTATACATTGACGCTAGCATACTCCTATTAAATTAGTATTTTAGCACTCCGATTTAGTAGCCATACATCATGAACATTATGAATAAAGACCAATTTACTCAAGATCTTAGTTTGCCTGTAGTTGCAGCGCCTATGTTTTTAATCTCTGGACCAGAGCTTGTCATCGCCGCCTGTAAAAATGGAATTGTAGGCACCTTTCCTGCTTTAAACCAACGCACCACAGAAGGTTTTGAAGAATGGGTCGTGCAAATTAAAACCGAACTAGAAGCCTGGGAAAAAGAGACAGGTAAAAAAGCAGCTCCTTTTGGTGTAAATCTTATTGTTCATTTTAGCAACCCCAGAGTTGAAGCAGATTTACGTGTTTGTGTAAAACATAAAGTACCGCTTATTATCACCTCATTAGGTGCCATTAGTATGGTAGTAGATGCGGTGCATAGTTATGGCGGACTCATATTTCATGATGTGATTAAAAGACGTCATGCTGAAAAAGCAATCGAAGCAGGTGTCGACGGACTCATATTGGTTTGTGCTGGAGCGGGCGGACATGCTGGAACCTTACATCCTGTTCCTTTTATCAACGAAATTAAAAGCATCTTTGACGGCTTTATTTTGCTTTCTGGTGCGCTAAGTACTGGACAAGATGTTGCGAGTGCCATGCAAATGGGTGCAGATCTTGCCTACATGGGAACACGCTTTATAAACACTACAGAAAGTAAAGCAATGGACGGCTATAGAGAAATGATCATCGAATCTGAAACAAAAGATGTTACGTATACTGCAGCTATTAGTGGTGTAAGTGCCAACTTTTTAAGTAAGAGTTTAGATGCTGCTGGTATTACACAGGAGCAATTAGAAAGTAAAGCTAAAATTGATTTCGGTAAAGAAATGGACACCGAAGCGAAAGCTTGGAAAACGATTTGGTCTGCAGGTCAAGGAGTCACTTCTATTAAAGATACTTTGCCTATGGCAGAGTTAACAAAACGAATGAAAGCTGAGTTTGTTGAAGCTATCGAAAAACAAAATGCTACACTAGAAAGGTATCGCTAAGCACTACAACTTATAATGATTCATTAATAACCTTTCGTACATTTTAGAAGGCAAGACTTTTTTAAGTACGATAGAGAATTTCTGCATAAAAGCCCCTACTCTATAGCGAACTTTTGGTGTTTTATTGGTGATAATAGCATGAACGGCTGCTGCCATTTTGGTGGGATCTTCTCCATTGTCTACATGTGCATTCATCATGTCTAGTGTTGCTCCATAGGCCTGCTTATATGGCGAAGTATCTAATGCCGGAGCATGATACCTTCCAGAAGCAATATTGGTCGCAAAATCGCCCGGAGCCACGTTGGTCATCTGGATTCCAAATTGTTGAATTTCCATACGGTAGGCTTCTGTGGTAATTTCTAAAGCTGCTTTCGTGGCAGAATAAATTCCACGATACGGCAAACCCATATATCCCGCAATAGAGGTAATATTAATAATATGACCACTTCCTTGCGCTCGCATGGTGGGCAAGACTTCATTAGCTATTTGAATGGGACCATACAGGTTGGTAGCAAAGGCTTTATCAATTTCTACCATCGGAGTTTCTTCAATGGGCCCAGTGATACCAACTCCCGCATTATTAACCAACACATCAATCCTAGACTCTCTTTCTAACAAAGCTGCAACACATGCCTTGATACTTGCGGTATCGGTAACATCCAAAGGCAATAACGTAAATGGAAAATCTGTACCAAAACGATCTGGATTTCTACTTGTACCATAGACGGTATATTCTTTCGAAACCAAGTACGCTCCAATCGCTTTTCCTATTCCTGAAGAACCTCCAGTGATTAAAACAACTTTTCTCATAACATACGTGTTGCTGCAAAGATTAAATTATACAAATAACTACACAACAAAAGAGGGGCTTTATTGTAGTGTCTTTTGTAATAAGTCCTGCTTTTATGTAACAAAAAAGAGCACTGCTCGTCAGATACATAACCAACTTTAAAATAGCTATTCTTGGAAACCATTCTTAGTATTGAAAACCTCACCAAAAAATTTGGAAGTCTTACCGCAGTAGACAACCTCTCCTTTTCTATTGAGAAAGGAAATGTTTACGGCATCTTAGGTCCCAATGGAAGCGGAAAATCTACCACTTTAGGTATTGTATTAAATGTCGTAAACAGAACCACTGGAAACTTTTCTTGGTTTGGCGGTAATGCCTCAACACATGAAGCATTAAAAAAAGTAGGCGCTATTATTGAGCGACCTAACTTTTATCCGTACATGACAGCTAGACAAAATCTTGAGTTGGTATGTAAGATTAAAGGGGTAGACAAAAACCAAGTACAAAAAAAGTTGGATATTGTTGGTTTACTCGATCGCCAAGACGATAAGTTTAAAGGATTTTCACTTGGGATGAAACAGCGTCTAGCGATTGCATCTGCGCTGTTAAACGATCCTGAAATATTAATTCTCGATGAGCCTACTAATGGTTTAGATCCGCAGGGAATACACCAAATTAGAGGCATTATCAAAAAAATTGCTTCACAAGGGACTACCATTTTATTAGCTTCTCACTTACTAGACGAAGTAGAAAAAGTGTGTACACATGTGGTGGTACTTCGCAAAGGAAAAAGCCTCTATGTAGGTAAAGTAGACGAGATGAACGCTAGTTTTGGATTTGTCACTTTACAGTGCGATGACATGAAAGCGCTCAAAGAAGTATTAGAAAACCATCCTGCATTTGGTACCATAAAAGAAGAAGGAGAAACGCTTGTTGCGTATCTCAAAGAAGAAATGGATGCTGCAAAACTCAATGCTTTGTTATTTGACAAAGGAATTACCCTTTCGCATCTAGTAAAAAGAAAAGAAAGCTTAGAAGAGCAATTCTTAGCCTTAACAAAAAATGCAGCACCAACCCTCAACTAAACCAACATGCTTAGATTACTCTCTATAGAACTCGATAAAATAAAACGCAACAAGGCCGCAAAGGTAATTACCATTGTGTACTGTTCACTTATCTTAGGAATCTCTTTAATTGCATCCTACGAATTTGATTTTGCTGGTGTCAACTTTAGAATTGCCGATCAGGGTATTTTCAATTTTCCTTTTATATGGCACTTTAATGGCTACATGGCAGCTTGGCTTAAAATTTTCTTTGCCATTGTTATTGTTTCCATTGTCGCCAACGAATATAGTTATCGTACGCTCAAACAAAATCTTATTGACGGACTTAGCAAAAAAGAGTTTATCGCTTCAAAATTTCTTGCGGTATTACTATTCTCGGTAATGTCTACCGTATTCTTATTTATAGTATCGATGGTATTGGGTCTCTTTTTTAGTGACTTTACTGAAATAGGAATCATCTTTAGCGACATGCAATACCTCTTGGGTTATTTCATTAAGTTAGTTACCTTTTTTAGCTTCTGTATGTTCCTTGGGATTTGGATAAAACGCTCTGCTTTTGCCCTAGGTTTTTTAGGGGTATGGCAAGTTTTTGAAGGTATTATTTATATCCTTTTTGCTTGGCTAAAAAACAGAAAAGACATCAACCTCATCGATAACGTATACAACTTCTTACCGCTCAATGCCATGTCTGACCTCATCGTGGAACCTTTTACAAGACTTGGAGGCGTACAGACTATCGCGAATCAAGTGGGTGAAAGCTTCGATAAATCTTACGATGTGCCTTGGTATTCGATTTTAATATGTCTGGGCTGGACCACGCTTTTTGTTTATTGGTCGTATGTTATTTTGAAGCGACGTGATTTATAAGGGGTATCTAGAATTAGAAAATTAATTAAGATAAGGGCTTGTAGTTTTCGACTGCGCTCAAACAGACACCATACTAGTAAAATTTCAAAAAGAAAAGTTAGACCTTTCTTTTACGCCTTCGTAACTTTTTATGATTTACCTTCCCTTGAAACTATTTGCTGTAGCGAAATAGTATAATAGAAAAACATATACCCCAGCCCTAAAGGGTGGTTTTTCTATGATACGTTAATTTTCGCACCCTCTAGGCTTGGGGAATGAAAATTAAAATTCTAAAGTGAAACATTTAAACTCATAAACACCTAAACTCATCAACTAATTAGCATTAGGCATTAGGCATTAGGCATTAGGCATTAGGCATTAGGCATTAGGCATTAGGCAAAATTAAAAACTGAAGCAACTGCTAAACTCCTCAACACCTAAACCTATCGGTTTTGTATAGCTTTACTTTGCTGTACTTTCGTTTTTCTTTAATGATTAGTTTTCATTCTAAGTGTAATTTCTCCAATATTATATGCATAGATAGAAGCTGGTAAAAAAGTAAATCTCAAGTTTTGTGTTTCTTTAATTCCTATTTGATCAATTGAAGTGACAACTGCTGCTTTAAGTTTATTTGTTTCACAAAATTTAACTAAACTTTTCAATTCTTGTGGTTTGTCAAAATATCGATTACTCCACTTAATTTCTACTCCCCAAACTGGTTTGTAACTTTTATCATCTACTAAAACAAGGTCTACTTCTCCTTCATTTCTGCCGTCTTTCCATCTTGCATAAGTTAAATCTAGTTGCTCCCGATGCATCCATTGCGAAAGAATTGCAGTTTCAACCATGTTTCCCATTTCTTGATCTGTTTCAATTATCGGTGAAAACAAAGCAGTACGAAGTGATGGATTTGTAAGATATACTTTGAAGCTTGTAATCCTTTTTAATCGTTTTGCATTGACTCCGACTTTGTTTAATACTTTAATTAAAAATGCTGCTTCTAAATATTCTAGATATTTTTTTAATGTATCTTTTTGAATTCCACTTTCCCTAGACATTGTCTCATACGAAAATTCATTTCCCGTGTTATAAGCTATATATGTAAAAAATCTGTTTAGCTCTTGTACATCTTTGATTCCATACAAACTTGGTAAATCTCTAAGAAGAACTTTATCTACAATATCATTTTTCACATATCTACCCATATCACCTTGTATTTTATCAGATAACACAACCTCAGGGTAGCCTCCAAAATTTAAATAATGAATGAATTCCTTATTTAAAGCTTTTGAGTCATGCGTTAAGCAATACTCTATATCCTTATCTCCATATTGAATATGGCTTTCAAAAATTAAATGGTCTAGATTTTTCAAATGAATATACTCCTGAAATGTCAACGGAGGTAATAAGAAATCAGTAAATCTACCCGCCCCACTTTCTGTGCTATGCCATTTCAATGCAGCAGCAGCTGAGCCTGAAACAATGAATTTAGTTTCTGGATATGAGTCAACCAATACTTTTAAGTGTCTTTCCCAATCTTTCAAGTATTGTATTTCGTCAAAAAATACATAACAACCATTAAGATTGTCAAGGTGTAAAGATTCTTTACAAAGAGCTAGAACGTCTTCTAAGCTTAAGTTGACATAAATCGGATTATCTATTCCAATAAAGAATAGTCTATGAGGATTTGTTGCTCCTTCTAGTAAATTCCCAATGCAATGAAACAGCATTACCGTTTTACCTACTCTTCTTGGTCCCATTAGGACTAATGCCCTTTTTACACTTCTTTCAAGGACGAATGGGTAAAAGAGATCAAAATATAATCTTTTGGACATTGAACTGTAAGTTTCAGGAATCTCTTTGGTAATCCACCACGGATTTTCGTATCGAAGACGTTCGATGATTTTTTCTGTCGGAATAGGATTTAGCATTGCCATATATTCATCTTAATGAGACAAATATAAACAAATAAGAAGATTTAAAACTATCTATTAGTACATAATTAAACAAATAGATAAGTTTTTGGTGGAAGAATAAGTTAATTCGACAATCGAACATTCTATCTTATGAAGCATAACAACTCGTAAACACCTAAACGTATAAACTATTTTCATTTCTAACAGCGACTTGTGCGCCGAAGCTATAGCGAAGGAGCAAGCGGTCCATCTTCTATAAGTGAACGAAGTGAACGGTCTAACAGCGTAGCGGTCTCAACTCTTTTTCCTTCTTCGCAATTTCTTTCGATTCACCTTCCCTTGAAACTGTTTGCTGTAGCGTGACATCAATAGATGCACCTTACTAACTTCTTCACCACAAAGTTTTGCATACACTGGTGCCATGATGTTGATCATCTTTTTGGACAACCACATGCGCCTAAAATTATGCATTCTTTTTTCTAAAGACAGTGGTTCAAATTTCATTCTATTGAGATCTATGAGATAGAAATCGTAGTGATTGTTTTGTGCCTCCGCTAAAGCTTCAGGCGACACGCGGGCTGAAATTTTAATCAATGTATTTCCTGGAGAATGATCCAAAAAATTGATATTGTTTTCATGTAACTGAAATGTAAACGCCGCAAATTGTGCTAGGATTTCATCCCTATTGGGATACAAGGGGTTATGATTTAAGACTCTGAAATCTAGGTCGTAATCTACAAATTCGCTCACATAATAACTCTCTTTGAGTCCGCCACTAAAGCGTTCTGCATAGGCGATGGGAAAGGGAGTTTTTATTCCTAACTCGGTTAATTTTGTAGCATATTCAAAAGATCGTTTTGCTTTGCTCTTTCTAAGGTATTGATACACCAAACTTTGAAATACGTTCGGTGTTTTAAATTTTTTAATGGTAAGTGTTACACCCTGAATCGTTGCTTTTTTTATGACATTACGATCCCCTTTGGTAAGGTATTCTCCCTTATTTTCGAAATCTGACAACAAAGCAGAAATCTCTGTATTTAAATTCGTGTAATTAGGATGTATGTGCATGTCTAAGGACATTAATAAATTTTAAATACGTTTAAAAAATAGGTATTTTGCGAAGGTAATGGAACTCAAACAAATTCTTGTAATACAAAATAAACGAATTGGCGATGTGCTCATCAGCTCGGTGATTGCTAATAATATAAAAAAGGTGTTTCCGAATAGCCATGTCACTTATTTTGTATACGATTATACCACAGGGGTTTTAGAAAACAATCCGAATATAGATCGTATTATTTCGGTGCAAGAAAAGGTATTAAAGAGACCTTTAGAGTTGCTCAAAATGATTCGTAAGATCAAACGTGAAAAATACGATATCATTTTTGATCCCTATTCGAAACTACAAAGCAGATTGATTTGCTTAAACTCAAATGCTAACTATAGAATTGGCTTAAAACGCGCGCACAAAGAATTAAAGCTTCCCTTCTATACACATCCTATCAGTTTTTTAGAACACCGTTCGAAGAATTGCGGAAAAGCCATTGAGGATCGCATCAACATGATTGCTTCGGTATTCGAGCTTTCCAATCCAGATTACGAGCCTAAGATATTTTTAACCGATCAAGAGAAGCAGTACACTAAAATTTCCGCAGAGAAAAAACCAGTGATCATGCTAGGCGTACTAGGAAGCACACCTCAAAAGTCGATGCCCTATCCGTATATCGTTGAACTAATAGACTACATTACGAGTACCTATTCGGCAACGATATTATTTAATTATGCACCGCATCAAAAAGCCGAGGCTTTAAAGATTTATGAGATGTGTGCGCACAAAGAACACATTAACATCGACATTTACGAAGATTCTATACGAGGCTTTATTTGCCTTATGAACCAATGTGACCTATTGGTTTCTAATGAAGGAGGAAGTGTGCATATTACCAAAGCATTGCATGTACCCACCTTCACCATTTATTCGCCGTATGTAAACAAAGAACACTGGTGTAGTTTTGAAGATGGAAAAGCACATGACTCTATCCATTTACTAGAAGAGAAACCCGATTTATTTGATTCGTTTACGCTAGAAGAGCGCAGGAAAATTGAAGAAAACCCAGATGAGTTGTATCACAAACTTACCCCAGAAATGATCTTAAGCAAGATGAAACCATTTCTAGCACAACACTTAAAAACGCAATAATATGAGCATGAATTTAATAGATCGTTTTCATCACTGGCGCAGAAAAATGCGTTGGGATAAGCAGTATAAAAGTGGTCGATGGGATAGTTTACAAAGTGAAAAAGAACTGAGCAGATACCAAACCATTATTGCGTTAATGGCAAGTCATGGCCCATCAAACCCTAGCATACTGGATATTGGCTGTGGTGATGGCGTACTTACCATGCGCATGCAAGACACGCCGTATTCGTATTTTTGTGGGGTAGACTTCTCGAAAGTTTCTATAGAAAAGGCAAAAGCACACAACTACCCAAAAAGTGATTTTGTCGTGGCAGATGCCATTGAATATGTTCCGAAACAAAAATTTGACATCATTATATTTAACGAAGCTTTTTATTACATCCACGACAAGGAAAAAGGCAACGTGATGGAGCGAATGATAGCTTCATTAACACCCAACGGAATACTAATGACGTCCATCTACAGGGAAGGTGTGGGGTGTTGGGAATATTTCAAAGAAAATCAAAACTTAGAAGAATTAGATTTTACCACCGTAACCACCAATGAAGAATTGCGTTATTGGAAAATTGGGGTGTATAAAAAGGTATAAGCCTTCTAAGAAGTCGACTCGTTGCTAAGTGACATTTCTTTAGCTTCCTTTAAACTATTTGCCGCCACAAGACCATAAGGCGTCCAGACTATATTTTCTTTTCGAGTATGTGCTCTAATGGCTTTATTTTTTTCTATCATATCTGGAGTGACATAGCCACGCGCATGATCTAAGTGTACCGTTACGGCGCTATAGCGAATTTGTATGCCTTGTATCCCATAATTGGTAAGGCGCTCTCCTAACTCTCTATCTTCTCCCCCATACTGCATTCTTCCATCAAAGCCGTTGACCGCAACAATATCTTTACGCCAGCCCGAAGCATTATTACCATCCCATGTGGGTGTGGTCGTAGTAAAGGTATTTAAAATGACTTCTTTAGTCCCTTTAGAAGTAAGCTTATTGATTTTAAAATTTTTGGGCTGTCCGTTTTCCAGCAACCAATCTGCATCAAAACATATTTGTTGTGCTATGTGCTCTTTGGTAATCGCATCACTTATTTCTTGTGAGAGTTTGTAGTAACCTCCCGATAAGTAATGATTCGGTCTTCTGTGTTTTAGATGCTTAAACACAAAATCTTTTCTAGGGATACAATCGCCATCGGTGAAAATAAGATAGTCCCCTTCACTAGCCTGTATGGCCTTATTTAAAATCTTCGTTTTTTGAAATCCGTCATCTTCCTGCCATACATGCTTGATGCGCAGTTGGGATTCTTCTTGGAAACGTTTGATGAGATTTTCCGTTTCACTGGTCGATCCATCATCTGCAATCACGATCTCAAAATCTTTGATCTCTTGTTGCTCAAAACCCCACAGCGATTTCTCCAACCATCGTGGCTGATTATAGGTACTCAAAATAATAGACACAGGCGCTTTTACATAGGCGTCTTTTACAATACCGTGCGTGGTCCACTTTTTCTGAAGCTCGCGTGTTTCTCTGCGGATGGCCTGATTTTTCTTGATAGAAGCCTCATTTTTATAGCCACGCGGATGGTCTAGATGCACCACTACCGCATTATATCGTATTTGCTTGCTCTTAATGCCCGCATTAAACAAACGCTCTCCTAGCTCACGATCCTGACCCCCATATTGCATTTCTTCATTGAGTCCATTGACATCGATAATATCTTGAGTCCAACCCGAGGCGTTATGCCCATTCCAACTTGCATTGGTAGGCGTAATAAGGTTTAAAATAGACGCCGTAAAAGGCTTGGCGGTCAATTTATTATTCTTAAAAGAAGTCTGCAAGCCATTTTCTTTGAGCCACTTTAGATCAAAACAACGTTCTGCGTAAATATCTTCTTTATTAATTTTTTCTGAAATATCCATGGGCAACATAAAATAGCCACCCGACAAGAAAAAGCCTTCTTCTCTGTACTTTACATGCTGCTCTACAAAGTCTTTTCTAGGAATACAATCCCCATCACTCATAATGGTATAGGGCGTGCTACATTGTAAGACTGCCTTGTTGAGGATTTGAGATTTCTGAAAGCCCTTATCCTCATGCCATACATGCACAATGGGATAAAACACTTCTTCTTGCATCCTGTCTAACAAAGCCTTGGTCTCTGGCCCCGAACCATCATCTGCAATCACAATCTCAAACAACCTATAGGTCTGATTGTTATAGCCATACAGCACCTTCTCCAACCATTTGGTATTGTTATAGGTGCTTATAATGATAGAAGTATCCAGTGCTTTCATTGCTGCAAAGATAGTAGATTTATGGAAGTTAGACCAATCACTTGCTCCTACGCTAAAGCTTCGGCGGCACGTGGATGCTCATTGTTAGAACGCGTTGCTGATAGAAGTTAGACCGCTGCGCTGTTAGACTAATGCGGTATGGATTTTAAGAAATTGGAAACAGTAGTTTTATAGTTACTTCGGAAATGGTATGGGGTGTGGGTGAGTTTTAAGTTACTGAGTTTTATTAATTAGAAGTGATGTTTGGCTTTCACAAAAGTATTGGAATTAAGAATTTGGGGTTATGCTTTGTTAGCATTCTTTTTCATATTCTTAAATGATTTAACCACTCTATCACGAAATAGGATAAATGTTGTTTCTTTTAATTTTGAAAATCCTTTGAAATTTTTAATAAATTCATCTATGAACTCTGGGTTATTATTTTTTAATGCTAATAAATAATTCAAATAAAAAATCGATGTCCCTCTATTATAACTACCACTTTTATCTTCTCCAGAACCTCGTCCAGCAAATGAAAGAGCAAAACTTATAATTTCATCTTTATTTAATTTTAACTTTTCTTCTAATTCTTTAACCGAATCAATTCTTAAATATTTAAATTCTTTAAGGTACTTTTCAGAGTCATCAAAATCGTTAAGGTGAAGAGGTCGATTAGTTTGTTTTGCTAAATCTTTATCTACTTCTAAAAGAGTTTTGTTATTATGGATAAAGGAATTTAATGAAGCCATATTTAATTCAGTAAGCTCTGGATGTAAAGCAATCTTTTCATCTACAGTTCTTTCGTAATTCTCGATTGAATCTTTCAATTTAGTAAATTCTATGTCAGCAGTTTCTAATAAAGCTGCTACCCTTGAAAAATTCCTTTTAACTTCATTTGGTATACTTTCTTTGCTTTTATAACCTAAATCGTGCTCAATTTCAGCCCAAGCGTGTTGTAATATTGAGCGAATTTGAATTTCAGCTTTCAAATTCTTATAGTTTTTATATTCAGTCAGATTATTTCTTGCTTTGCTTAATTGAATAACATAATGAAGTGAGGAATATCCAAACCTATCAAATTCCTTTTCTCTTTTATCAATAGTATTTATTTCATCAATATTAAATTCCTTATTTATAATCTCTGCAATTTTATTCACTTCATCTTCAAAGAATGTAATTATTCTGATGCCTACGATATCTGTTATTTCTGTAATGTCAGAATATTTATTATCCTTTGACTTTACTTTTTTACTTAACGAATTTCTCTCTTTTAAGCGACTTGAAATGTTATGTATTTGGATGCCATTTGCAGAAATAATATCAGTTATCAGTTGGCAAACTGCATTTCGATATTGCTCATAAAGTTCTTTATTATCATCAAACTCGTTAATTATCTTATCTTCCATATATATTTCGAAATTAATCTCAATGAATCCGCATTTGAAAAGTAGCGCTGAAAATAAACTGTTTTTTTATACATTTTTATATAGCGTTTTTATCCGTTATCTTTCTTCTTTAAAAACTTTGACCTAAATTCCGAAAAGACTAATGTATCTTCAACACTTAAGAAAGTAGCTATTAATCCGTAAGTTGTAATACTTGTTAGTGTAATAAATAAAATCTTGTGCTGAACCCAAATTGAGTCTTTACTACTATGTTCAATTACATAACTTGTTCCTACATATAAAATTAACGAATATAGTAAGCTAATAAAAAGAGAAACAAGAGTTACTCTAAAAGTCCATAACAAACTGTCGAAGTCATTCTCCACATTTAAAAAATTTATAAAGTCATCATCTGACGAAGACATCAATATTGAACAAGATGCAAAGACCAAAGAGAAAATAATTGAAATTGCAGTTATCACAATACCGTAGTATTCTTTTGCAAAATTCATTGATAAATATTCTGGTAAAACAAAAAACAGAATAACTCCCAAAATGAGAGAAACCCAAAAGTCATAACTTATAAAAAATGACTTAAATCTATTCATTATCTGTTCTATCTCTGATGCGTTGAATTGTTTTTGAAAGGTAATTAATTATTGACAAAAAACCTTGTTTAGTAACTTTACTGGGAACGTCAAGAGAAACAATTCGTTCTTTACTTTTTGTAGTTAGATTAATCTGCGCTCCATTTTCATCAATACCTTTGACTTTGGTCGTTCCATAGCCGTCTTCAGACATTAATATTTTATCTTCTGTTAATTTATCTACTTTTATTCCACCCCTATTTTTTGTGTCTTGAACCTCTCTATATCTGCCAATATTATTTTCGCGAAGACGTTCATCAATATCTTCCCATCTTTCAGCAAAACGTGGATTTGAAGGCACAAGATTAATAATTACTTTCTCAATCACTTCTAAAGATTGTACTTTTTGTAAAAAAGTATATTGTTCATTTATTTCTGAAACATCAAAATAAGCCTGTCTTTTACCTTTATGGTTTTCTATAAATAATTGCTTAAACATTTTTGCAAATGTTGCTTTACGGATATGGTTAGTTACTGTTTCATAAATAAGTAAACTCTCTGTATGTTCAATTATAAAAAAAGATTTAGCAACTATCCTATTATTAATTCCTTCTTTAGAGCTTGTTTCATTTTCCTCATCAAAAACTTCATCCTCGCTGTAGGGATTATATTTAATTAAGTGACCAAAAATGTAATTGTCCTTTAACTCAACATCTATAAGTTTATAAGCATAGTTATTTTGACTTGTGGCAGATTTTGAAATTAAGCCATCAAGCAAAAACTGAACTTTGTTTTGTATAGGTTCGGAACTATCTATGTGAATTCTGTTGAATAAAAATTTTGCCATTGTTTTTGATTTTTTAGTATTTAATGTTACTATGATTGTTTTTTTTTAATGCTAGGTAACACTTTAAAAATAATTTTCATCATCACATCCTAAAACAAACCAGGACATCATGATTTAAAATTTGTAAAAAGTAAAGACACAACAAAGTATGGCATGACGTTACAACATCATCCATTATATATAACTGGGGAGTTACAGGGGGAGATGTTAAAGATAGGGAAAAACAATTAACAATTAACAGTTAACAATAAACAATTAGGAGTGATGGGTGACGGGTGACGGGTGACGGGTGAAATAATTTGAAAATTTCTCAATGTGCTAATTTGAAAATGTATTTTTTTTTCAAGAAACGCTACCCTTTGTGCCTCCGCTAAAGCTACAGCGACACGCGGAAGGGTTAGGGAAAAGCGTTTCGATTGCTATTTGAATTTGCTACTGAACCTTTGATTCTTTACTCAAAAAAGTAAAACACCCCTCTAACTCCCCTCAAGGGGAGAATTAATGTCTTTGATATTCATTTTACATCAGAAACGCTACCCTTTAGGGCTAGGAAAAAGCGTTTCGATTACTATTTAAAACTTTGCCCCTTTGATTCTTTGAACCTTTTATCCTTTGTCTCTTTGTTCAAATTAGTAAAACATCCCCCTAACCCTCCCGTTTTAATAACGGGACAGGCTCTTCAAAGGGGGAATTCCAAATATTTCCCTTTGAAACTTTGAAACTTTGAACCTCTGCCCCTTTGCTCCTTTGCCTCTTTTTTCAATACCTTTGTACCCAATGCAAAACCAACCTACACTTACAGTAATCATACCCACCTTCAACGAAGCGGCGTACATCGAAGATGCTTTAAAAAGTGTGGCATTTGCAGATGAGATTATCTTGATAGACTCTTTTAGTGAAGACGCTACCGTTGCCTTGGCGAAACCTTATGTGACCAAAGTGATAGAGCGAGCATTTGATAATTTTAGTAGTCAGAAAAACGAAGCATTGAAACACGCTACCGGAGATTGGATTTTGTTTTTGGATGCAGATGAGCGCGTTACGCAATCCTTAGAAAAGGAAATAAAAGACACTATCGCTTCTCCAAAGCACGGAGGCTATAAAATTAACTTCCCGCATTTTTATATGAATCGTTTTCTCTACAGTCATAGTGATGATGTACTGCGTTTAGTAAAACGAGAAGGCGCTCACTATACGGGCGATGTGCATGAAAAATTACATTGTGAGGGCTCTATTGGGAAGTTACACAACAAGATGCTGCATTATACCTACAAAGACCTGCATAGTTACATTACCAAAAAAGAAAGCTATGCTTGGTTTCAAGCCAAACAACAATATGCCAAAGGAAAAAGAGCCACCTGGATGCATTTTTGGATAAAACCCATGTTTCGTTTTTTTAAATCGTATGTGGTTAAAGGCGGCTTCAAAGATGGCGTTCCCGGACTCACAGTCGCTGCCGTAAATGCCTATGGTGTTTTTCAGCGCAGTGTGAAGCTACGTTTGCTGCATAAGGGGATGGAGTGATGTCGAATGTTGAATGTCGAATGATGAATGATGGATGATGAATGATGAATGTCTGGTGACGGGTGACGGGTGACGGGTGATTGGTGATTGGTGATTGGTGATTGGTGATTAAAAGTTTTAAAATAGTTTCCACTTATAAACTTATAAACATATAAACTACTTCCTAACTTTGCTCCTTTAATCAAAATAGTAAAACACCCCTCTAACTCCCCTCAAGGGGAGAATTAATATATTTGATATTGATTTTAAATTAGAAACGCTACCCTTTAGGGCTAGGGTAAAGCGTTTCGATTGCTGTTTGAAATTTTTATTTCTTTGCTACGCAAAAACTTTGTCTCTTCACTTAAAATAGTAAAACATCCCCCTAGCCCCCTTCAAAGGGGGAATTCCAAATATTACTCTTTGTCTCTTTGAAACTTTGCTCCTTTGAACCTTTTATCCTTTGTCTCTTTATTCAAATTAGTAAAACATCCCCCTAACCCCCTTCAAAGGGGGAATCCCAAATATTTCCATTTGAACCTTTGTCCCTTTGTCTCTTTGCCACTTTGTAACTAAATGCAACTTAAGAAAAAATCCACCCCATACAATCCATCTAACAGCTAGTCTGCCTTGCTCAGCAAACAGGCTAAGCGGTCTAACAATGAGCGAAGCGAATGGTCTAACTTCTAACAGCGCAGCGGTCTATTTTAAAAAAACTTCCCCCATTGCAATCGCCTCTTAAACTTCGAAAGCGAAAATTCCCCTTTTACGTCGATACGCTCTATCTCATAAGGTTTCTTGAATGGAAATTGATTGACACGATTTCCGATACGCATTCCTAGTTGGATGTTTTGTTCTTTTAATTGCGCCTCAAAAACTTTTTTTGCTGGGGTTTCTCTGGGGTATTTTCCATACGGATAGGCAATTGCTGGCGTTAATGACAATTTTTGGTTGTCTATCACCTCAAAACTTTTAGCGATATCCTGTGCTGTTTCGTCTTCAGATAATTCGTGGTATTTTTTGTGGGCATAGCTATGATGTGCCAATTCTATAACAGCAGGGTCTAGGTTATGTAACATTTCCGAAGTCATGATATCCTTAGATTGTGTATCCCAGGCATCATTTGCTCCCAAATACTTTAGTGGGATAAAAAATGTAGCTTTTAGTCCGTATTTTTTTAACAAAGGAACTGCAAATTCTAACTGACTCACAAAACCGTCGTCAAAGGTAATGATGACATTCTTTTTAGTAGGCAACTTCTTAAGCTCTAGCAACTCTTTACAGTGGTAGGTGGTGTACTTTTTCGACGCTAGATATGCAAATTGTGCTTCCAAGTTTGCTGCCGAAATGGTAAGTCCTTCACTCCTATCTAGCGAAACATCGTGATACATTAAAATAGGTAGCTTCGCCATAGAAAGTACTGTCGTTTATAGATGTAAAATTAGTACTTTTACCCAAACAATTCACTACGCTTGAAAAACCTTCCTAAAATCTCTGCGGTTATCATTACCCTCAATGAGGAAAAGGCCCTACCCGATTTCTTAGAAAGTCTGTGGTTTGTAGATGAAATTATTGTGCTCGATTCGTATAGCAATGACACTACGGTTGCTATTGCTTCAGCCCATGAAAAAGTAACGGTACACCAACGTACCTTCGATAATTTTTCATCCCAAAAAAATGCTGCTCTTAGCAAAGCTACACATGACTGGGTGGTATTTTTTGATCCAGATGAAAAGATAACAAAAGCATTAGCAGAAGAAATTGTACAAGTAGTAGAAAACCCAAAAGCAGTTGCCTTTTATGTACAAAGAGTGTTTCATTTTATGGGCAAACGCATTACATATAGCGGATTACAACATGACAAAGTCATTCGCGTTTTTAATAAAAAGCATTGTCAGTACAACAGCAACTTAGTTCATGAGGTACTTGAAACCAATGGAAAAACGGCCACATTAAAAAATAAGCTTCCGCATTATACCTATAGCACTTTTGATACCTATACGTCAAAAATGCATCGCTATAGTGCCTTGCAGGCAAAAATGTTGTACACCAAAGGAGTGAAACCAAATGCCTATCATTTCTTTGTAATGCCTTGGTTTCGTTTTGTGAGCCAATACTTTTTTAAACTAGGATTGCTTGACGGAAGAGAGGGATTTATTTTGGCCTATGTAAGTGCCTTTTCTGTTTTTAAACGCTATGTATACCTATGGCTCTTATACCGTAATATCGATTAGTATGAAAGAGGTATTTCTAGAATCGCATAATTTAAAAAACAAATTCTCGGGCTTTGGGCAGTTTAATTACCACCTTATCAAAGCACTCGCTGCGCAAGAACATCCAGATTTCGAGATTGTATTGCATGCTAAAGACATTGCTTCTTTAAAAGAGGAGTTTGGCGACAGCTTTAACTACAAAAAATACCAAAGCATCACCCGCCATAAACCCTTTCGAATTAAAAAGAAATATGAGTTATGGCATTGCTTGAATCAGAACATTAGAATTGAGCCTTTTTTTAATATCCCATACGTATTAACAGTGCATGATGTTCATTTTGTGACAGAAGGTACCGAGTTAATGCAAGAAAAATTGAGAAGAAAATTTCAGAAAAAATTACAACGCTGCACTGCTATTGTTTACATTTCTGAATTTGCTAAAAAAGACACACACGCGCACTTTACAGTGCCAAACATTCCAGAGTATGTAATCCACAATGGAAACACCATTACGGAGATTGCTATTGCTGAATCGTTTGTTCCTGGGGTGCAACCCAAACAGAAATATCTCTTTTCTATAGGAGATTTTAGTGAACGTAAAAATTTTATGAGTTTGGTGCGCATGCTCCCTCTTTTGCACGAATACGATCTGGTGCTTGCAGGAAATAACACTTCTATTTATGCACATAAACTCGAAGTACTCGCCACAGAACTAGGCTTACAAGATCGCGTATACACTACTGGAAAAATTGAAGACGACGCCAAGCAATACTACTTGCAACATTGTGAAGCATTTGTATTTCCGTCGCTACGAGAAGGCTTTGGCATCCCTCCTATTGAAGCCATGCGTTTTGGAAAACCTGTTTTTATTTCTAATAACACATCACTTCCCGAAATTGGAGGAGAACATAGTTTTTACTGGGACCAGTATGACCCAGAATACATGGCCAAAGTCTTACAAGAAGGTATGCTGAAATATAAAAATCAACATGCATTTTATAGTCAGTGGTATATCGATCGCGCCAAAAGTTTTGACTGGAATGAAACGGCTAAACAATACATTAAAGTCTATCAATCGCTATTGTAACCTTAGGCATCTACTAAGATACTTTTTACCCAATTTTTAATTCGATACTTGGCTAAAATTTCATCTGGAATAGCGACATAAGGAGAGCGAACAAAAGCTTCAGGAATCTCGATGTTGGTTTCATCTAATACCAAGATATTTTGCGGATTATAAAAATCGTAGTTCACGATATCTTTATTGGTAGTAATGAGTTTTTTTCGTTGTCCAAGTGCCTCAAACACTCTAAAAGACAAGCCTATTTGTTCTGTTCTTTGAATTTCAATAATGATTTTACATTTCGAAATGAATGCTGCAACTTCTTGGGTAGATTTCTGCTTGGTAATAAGGGTTACATGTTTTGTTGGATCCTCATTACCCGTGTACACTAATATTTCTTTAGACCAACCTTTTGCTTCAATATAAGCTGTTACCTCTTCTAAAATTGGGAGTCTATAGTCGCCTGTTGAAATATTAAAAAACAAAAACTCAGGAGTTTGTTCTGTAGTATCTTCTTTAAAAATATAATTATTTAAAAAGGAGAGGTTGTAGTCTTTTACATCATTCTTATCGTAACTATATACTTTATCAAACTGAGAAATAATAGCCGCTTTTCTTGGAAATCGTTGTGTGCCATCCCAATAATATGCAATGAGTTGTTTGGTACTTTTTTTAATCTGTGCTAAGGTTTTATCATCCAAAACATCTGGGCGAATCATAAACACCACATCTTGTGGTCCGCGTTCTTTCAAAAACTGCAGTACTCTTTTAGAAACAAATGTTTTCTTTACATTCCTTTTTAAAAATACTTTTGAGAACAGATTTTGAAGTCTATGAAAACTATTCTTGTAATAAAAAGCAGGACTATCCAAATAGACAATACCAGGATCAACCCCTTCATAAGTTGCCAATGCATCGAATATATACGTAGTGTAGCCAAAAGCCTTTGGCGCTATGATGGTGATTTTTTTGCTGGACAAAATCTATTATTGTTTTATAGACTAAACAATAATTCCGAGCCCATTACAAAATGGGTAGTTGTAGACTTTTTTCCCAGCATCTCTAGCAATATCAATGACTGCGCGACGCACTTCTGGAAAACTTTCTGTATCGTGAAAAATAGTACAGGTACTATGTTGTGCCGCCCATAAGCCACACTCATAGGTTTCTTTGTAATTGTGAACGATATCTACATGAGCAAAATCGTACTGAGTGGTATCTTCTTTAATCCAGTCTTTGTAATCAGATTTTATAAGATTGATATTCTTATACCCAGAAAGTTTGTTTTTAGTTTCCTCATAATGATCACCTTTAAAATCTGTGTGTTCATCACCAATAAAAATATCAACTCCGGTGACCTCTTTAAAGTAGTTAGAAAACACCACAGAAGAGTATCCAAATTCTACTCCAAACTCAATACAACGATCTCTTCCTATGTCAAATCTATCTAATATATCTTCAATAATTTCTTCTAGACCCGCCCAAGCAGTAACCACAGGAATCATTTTCTCTGGCTTAGAAAACTGTTTTGGTTGGTATTCTTGAATAGGAAATTTTTTATGTAATCGATACTTCTTAAATTTTGAACGTAGCCCCATAAGTGTTGTATATTTGACAAAAGTAAAAAAAATACTATCCTATGCTAGATGTGGCGGTTATTTTAATTAATTATAATTCTTCAAAATACACGCTGGAAAGTATTGAAAAAGTTAGAGCGCATACCGACCCAAAAACAAGCTATGAAATTATTGTAGTTGATAATTGTTCGGAAATATCCGACTATCAATATTTGTTAGACAACTTCCCTAAACATAAAGGTATTAGTTTGCATCAAACACCAAAAAATCTAGGTTTTGGAGGCGGAAACATGTTTGGAGCAGCATTTGCAACATCTAAATACATCTTATTTCTCAACAACGATGCAATGCTACTTAACGACTGTCTTACGATGCTTAGCTCCTACATGGACACACATCAAAATGTTGGGGTATGTACGGCTCAAAATTATAACGAGCATCAAGAATTTGTTCCCTCGTTTGACCATAACAAAGGGCTCCGAAGATTACTTTTTGGAAGGAGTTTTCTAGAAACAACAAACCCAAAAAGATACCCCAAACAAAGCAAGGAATACAAAACACCGCTTGTTGTTGATTGGGTGAATGGTGCTTTTCTTTTCTTTAGAACAGATGCTTTTTTAAAGGTCAACGGATTTGACACCGATATCTTTTTGTATTGGGAAGAAATGGATATTTGTCATAGACTCCATTTAGAAGGATATCAAAGCACCCTAGTGCCAGAAGCAAAAATTATGCATTACCAAGGAGTGAGCACTGGCGCCTCAAAGGCCATCAACAAGGAAGCCTATATTTCGTATCTCCACGTTATCAAGAAAAACTATAGCAGGCTTAAATACTATACCATCAAATACTACTTGTATCTTGTATGCTTCGTAAAGAAAAAAAAGCGCTACCTACTTCCCGTAATAATTGCTAAAAACCCTATGAAATACTCATTAAAACATTTGCAAAAACCTCGTTTATCCCTTTCTGATAAAAAATAACAGCATGAAAAAAAAGCTTAAATATTTTTTTAAAAGGCGAAAATCTAAGAAACGTGCTACTGTTTTCGGTCCGCACGCCAAAGGAGTTATTTACGACACTCAAAATGGAATTATTTCTTTGCCTATTTCAGACACAACCATAGGCAAAGATTTAGGCTTTAAAGGTCATTGGGACATCAAAGAAATCAACAAGGTTATAGAGCAAACCAAAGCAGATGACACCATTTATGTCATTGGAACGCATGTAGGCACTCTTCTAGTTCCCTTAGCCCAACGCGTCGCCTCGGTTGTAGGTTTTGAAGCCAATGAAAACACATTTTGGTATATGCAAATGAACCTATGCCTCAATAAAATTAAAAATGCAACCTTGTTTCAAAAAGCAGTTGGAAACAAAAACAAGAAGGTAACATTTTATCAAAACACCGTCAATACTGGCGGAAGTAAAATAAAACCCATTAAAGATTCCATTTTATACACCTACGATAAGCCAAATGAAGTGGAAGTAGACATGATTGCTTTGGACGCTTTTATTTCTTCTGAAAATTTAGTAGCCCCAAGTGGTGTTATCATGGACATAGAAGGCGCAGAGTATTATGCGCTAAAGGGTATGACAAGCACATTAGAGCAACTACGCTTTTTATACATAGAATATGTGCCCCACCACTTAAAAAATGTAGCCAATGTTTCTGTTGCTGAGTTTCTAGCAACAATCACAACACATTTTACAACCGCTGTATTTTTAAAAAACAATACTACCTTTGATATTTCAAATACAAGTCAGGAACTTTTAGCGTACCTACACACCTTAGAAAAAAACAACATCGCCGACGATATTTTATTTACCAAATAGCTTATGCAAAACTTAAAATCTGAAATAGAAAAAGCCCTCGCAGTTCTCAAACGTGGCGGACTCATAGTATACCCAACAGACACCGTTTGGGGAATTGGCTGTGATGCTGCCAATCCAGAAGCCATAGACCGCATCTACAAATTAAAACAGCGAGCAGATAGTAAATCTATGATTTGCTTGGTACACGATTTTAAAATGCTCAATCAGTTTGTGGAAGAAATTCCGGAGGTTGCTTATGACATTCTTAGATATGCTGCAAAGCCTACTACCATTATATACGATGACCCTATTCGCATTTCAGAAAATATCATTGCTCCAGATAATTCTCTAGCCATTCGTGTGGTAAACGACACCTTTGCAAAAACTTTGGTTCGCAAGTTTAGACGCCCTATTGTATCTACTTCTGCCAATATTAGTGGTAAAAAAACACCCGCTACTTTTGCTGAGATCTCTTCGGAAATATTAGAGGGTGTAGATTATGTAGTTGATTTTGAAAGAACCAAAAAAGCCGCCAAAGCCTCGGCGATTATTAAATTAACACTCGATGGGCAAGTGACAGTAATCCGTGAGTAGGCAAATGTTTTAATTTGATGATTTGAAAATTAGTTTCAAAAGATGATGATGAAAGAAGTTTGTCAGTTTGTCCTGAAGTTTTAGGAGTCGAAGACCTGATATCTAGGCTCCCTTTGGTAGCGTCAATAATTTGAAGCTTGTAAAGCGCACAAATTATTGGTGAAGATTTTAAGTTAAATAATTCCCAATATGACCTCTCAAAAACCAAATTTAACTTCCATTTTAAAGCCTTGTACCGTACCTTTGTAAACGCAAACAAATACGCACTTTAGTGGCTACACCAACTTACGCAAACGCTTTACAACATCCTATATTCAAAACAGTATCTCAAGCTGCTGCCAACCTTGGTTTGGAATGCTATGTGATAGGAGGTTTTGTACGCGATTATTTACTTCAAAGAGGTGATGCAAAAGACATCGATATTGTTGCTGTAGGAAGCGGGATAGCCCTTGCCAAAGAAGTATCTAAGTTACTGCCAGGTAAACCCAATGTTTCTGTTTTTAAAAATTACGGTACCGCCATGCTTAAAACAGGAGGTATCGAATTAGAATTTGTGGGCGCAAGAAAAGAATCGTATCGCGAAGACAGTCGCAATCCAGTGGTAGAAGATGGAAGTCTAGAGGACGATCAAAACCGTAGAGATTTTACTATCAATGCCCTAGCCTTAAGTCTCTCTATAGACAGCTTTGGTGCATTGCTTGATCCCTTTCATGGGGTTGATGATTTAGACGCTAAAATAATACGTACGCCGCTAGATCCAGATATTACCTATAGCGACGATCCATTACGCATGATGCGCGCCATACGTTTTGCCACGCAATTAGATTTTATCATTGAAACAGAATCCTTAGATGCCATTACTCGAAATGCCGACAGAATAAAAATTATATCTAAAGAACGTATTGTAGTTGAACTACACAAAATATTGGCAGCTCCAGTACCCTCAAAAGGATTTTCATTATTACATAAAACTGGTTTACTTCCTTTTATTCTGCCAGAGTTGGTAGCCTTGCAAGGCATTGATGAAAAAGAAGGACAACGTCATAAAGACAACTTTTGGCATACGTTGGAAGTAGTCGATAATATTGCAAAAACAACAGACAACCTTTGGTTACGTTGGGCTGCCTTATTACATGACATTGGAAAAGCACCTACCAAGCGTTTTGATAAAAAAATAGGATGGACCTTTCATGCACACGAATTTGTAGGCGCAAAAATGGTTTTCAAGCTTTTCAAAAGACTGAAAATGCCATTAAACGACAAGATGAAATTTGTACAGAAAATGGTCTTAATGAGCTCACGTCCTATCGTATTAGCAAGTGATGTGACCGATAGTGCCGTACGCCGTTTGGTCTTTGATGCGGGCGATTATGTAGAAGACCTCATGACCCTTTGTGAAGCAGATATCACTACAAAGAATCCTAAGAAATTTAAAAAATACCATCATAATTTTAAGATCGTTCGAGACAAGATTGTAGAAGTAGAAGAACGGGATAGTATTCGTAATTTTCAACCTCCTGTAAGTGGAGAAGAAATCATGAAAACCTTTGGATTAAAGCCCTCACGTGAAATTGGAATCATTAAAGACGCTATTAAAGAAGCCATTTTAGAAGGAGACATCCCCAATGAATATGAAGCTGCCAAAGCGTTTATGCTGGAGAAAGGGAAAGCGTTGGGGTTGGAAGTAGTTTAGGTGTTTAGAGACAAAGTAGCAAAGGGACAAAGATGAATACTAATAAAATATATCGAAAGTTACTTGTTTGGCAAAAGTCAATGACACTTGTTACTGAAATTTACAAACAAATAGCTTTCTTCCCTTCTGATGAACAATATGGATTGTCATCTCAAATAAAAAGAGCTGCAGTATCAATACCTAGTAATATTGCCGAAGGATATGGAAGAGAAAGTACTAAAGACTACCTGCGTTTTTTGAATATTGCCTTAAGTTCTTTATTTGAACTACAAACACAATTAGAAATATCTAAAAATCTCAGTTTCTTAGAAACAATCCATTTTGAAAAATTATACGAAGACACCAGAGAGGTAGAACGAATGCTAACAAGCTACATACGAAAAATAAAGAACTAATAGCTTTACAACTTTGAACCTTTGATACTTTGAAACTTTGAACCTCTGAAACTCTGAAACTCTGAAACTCAACAAAAATGAACCCAATAACACTAGAAACAAAACGCCTCATCCTTCGCCCTTTTAGACTGGGTGACGAAGAAGAAGTGTTGGCATTTGCTTCGAATTCAAAAGTGCAAGCGCATACGGGTGATGTTATTAGAACGACGATAGCAGAAATAACCGAACTTATTAAATCTGTTTGGTTACATGATTATGAGACCTATGGCTACGGGAGGTTTGCAGTGATTCATAAAGAAGACAATAAAATTATAGGCTTTAATGGTGTAAAGTATCTACCAGAATGCAATCAAACCGATTTAGGCTATCGCTTCTTACCCGAATACTGGGGCAAAGGCATTGCAACAGAATCGTCAAAAGCAATTCTTGACTATGGGTTTAACACCCTACAACTTCAAGAAATCATTGGCTTTGTAGAACCAGCAAACCCAGCATCGGCAAGGGTGTTGGAAAAACTAAAATTTCAGAAAACAACAACCAAACCATATCCAAGAGAAACGGAGAACGTAGATTGGTTCTCACTAACAAAAAAGGAATATGAAAGACAATAAAAAAGTAATTTACTGGCTCCTTACTGGATGCGTACTTATTTTTATCATGGTGATTGTGGGAGGTATTACCCGTTTAACGCATTCGGGATTATCGATTTCTAACTACAAACTTATCTCAGGTACCATTCCTCCTACCAATGCCGTAGAGTGGAATGAAGCATTTGACTTATACAAACAGTATCCTGAATACCAAAAACTAAACTATAACATGACCCTTGAGGAGTTTAAAGACATTTACTTCTGGGAGTGGATTCACCGTGTTATTGGTCGTTTTATTGGCGTGGTCTTTATCATACCGTTTTTATATTTCCTTGCGCGAAAACAGCTCACAAAGCCTACCATTAAAAAATGTATCATCTTACTATTCATGGGGGGGTTCCAGGGATTTCTTGGTTGGTATATGGTAAAAAGTGGCTTGGTAGACAGACCCGATGTGAGTCATTACAGGCTTGCCATGCACCTCACGACAGCATTCTTAACCTTTGCCTATACGTTCTGGGTGGCCTTAGACCTCCTATTTCCGAAGAAAAAAGAAGTACAAAAAGGATTTAGAAATTTTATTAGAATCGGACTCCTTATTCTTGTTATTCAAATTATTTGGGGTGCTTTTGTGGCCGGACTCGATGCGGGATGGATTCATAACCACTGGCCGCTGATGAACGATGGACAACTAATTCATGAAACCGTAACCACAGAGCAAGAACCTGTTTGGAGAAACTTTGTAGAAGGCAAGAGTGGTGTTCAGTTTGTGCATCGTTACCTAGCATACATTGTGGTAGGGTTCATTGCATTTATTTGGTATAAGTCCAAAAAAATGCAAACCACAACCTTACAGCAAAAAGGAATAAACCTACTACTAATTTTGGTTGGCGTTCAGTTTTTACTGGGAGTTTTAACACTTGTTTTATTTGTTCCAGTTTGGTTAGGGGTACTGCATCAAGTAACTGCATTTTTTTTACTGGCAACGATGACTTTTACCTTGCATAGATTCAGTAAATAAATAGGAAAAGAATATCTTTGCAATCTCAAAGCAAAACCACTATGATTTATCGTTTTAGAGCCATCTTAAATTCGCAAGAAGAAGTATATCGCGACATCGAAATTGAAGAAAACGCAACGTTTGAAGACTTCCACAATGCTATTACACAGGCATTTGGGTTTGATGGACAAGAAATGGCATCCTTTTATGAGAGTAATGACCAATGGGAACAAGGAGATGAAATCCCTTTATTCGACATGAGTGAAGGAAACGCTTCAATTCGTACTATGAGAGAGACAAAACTTAACCAAGTTGTTACCAAAGATCATAGAAATTTGGTTTACATCTACGACTTCTTGTCGATGTGGACTTTTATTGTTGAGCTTGCTGATATTGCAGAACCAGAGATTGGATTTAGCTATCCAAATCTCATGTTTGCACATGGAGAATTACCACTAGACCCTATCGAACCAGAATTTGTTAGCGATACTCCAGAAGGTGATTTAGAAGATATGTATGGTGACGAGTTTGGAGGAGAATTTGGCGGTGACGATTACGAGCACTTAGATTTTGATGAAAATTGGAATTAAGTTGTTCTGAAATCGAAAAATATAAATTATAGAAACAAGATCACATACAAGTCTCAAAAGTGTGAACAAGTTTTTATAACTCGAGCTTCCTAATAATTCCCTTTTTTTTACCTTCGGAAATATTAAACACTCTACCTTTTTATGATTAATTTATTCAATACGCACATTGCTTCATTATCGATCCACCGAGTTGGAAACAAGAGCAAAAGTGAACCTATATTATTATCGTCTGTTCCATATAAAATGGATGATGAGATCACTCCGTTACTAAAAGACTATTTCTTAAAACCTTTTAGAGAAAAGGAAGAAAACTATTTTCAGTTTGCCAATGAAGCCGATTTAGAATTTCACGAAATTTTTAACTGTGCTACCGAAATATTTAATAATCCCGATAGTGTTCATGAGGTAAGTAAAAAAATCACAAAACACCTATACGATCAATCTACGCACCAGCATATTAAAAGTGGAGAAGTGTATGTGGCGTATCTAGAGAACTTACAATTGGACAATGAAAAGGTAAACGCAGTTGGTATATTTAAATCTGAGATCAAACAAGATTTCTTGCAATTCTCGGAAGAAGACAATCAATTAAGAGCCGACCTACAACAGGGGGTTAACCTCAACAAATTAGACAAGGGCTGTTTGATATTTAACGTAAAAAAAGAAGAAGGGTATAAAGTACTTTCTGTGGATAGCAATCGATATGATGCGCGTTATTGGTTAGAAGGATTCTTAGGTGTTGAAGCCTTTGAAGATGATAACTTTTACACGAAAAAGTATTTGAAATTTTGCCAGGATTTCGCAAAAGACGTGGTACTACCAGCCGAAGACAAAAAAGAAGAAGTACTATTCATGAACCGTGCTGTAAATCACTTTGCAAAAAACGACACCTTCAATGAAAGTAATTTTATGAATGAGGTGATCGACAATCCGGATTTAATTCCAGAATTCAACCACTACAAATCTGAAACCGCGCCCAAATACAAAATCGAAGATTTAACCACCTTCCCGATTGCAAATACGGCAGTAACAGCTGCGCGTAAAAAGATTAAGAATGTGATTAGCCTAGACACTAACATTCAAATTAAAATGGATTTCATCAATCCGGAGAGTGCTGATAAGTTTGTAGAAAAAGGTTGGGACGAAGAAAAACAAATGTATTACTACCTGGTATACTTCAATAAAGAAGAAAAGAACTAAGTATCTTTAAGGAACGTATAATGAAGCAACCAGACCAACTAATTATAGCAATGCAAGAAGGCAATGAAAAAGCCTTCGCTAGAATTTATAGTCGCTATAGTGAAGCTTTGTTTGGGGTCATCAATACCATTGTAAATGACACTAGTATTTCAGAAGAACTTTTACAAGATGTCTTTGTGAAAATTTGGAATAAAGCCTCTCAATACGATATCAATAGAGGTCGTTTTTTTACATGGGCTTTAAATATTGCTAGAAATACAGCCATAGATTATACACGATCTAAAGCAAATAAGAATGCAAAGAAAAACCTATCCACTGCTAATTTCGTAGCTATTATAAAGCAAACAGACACGAGCTTACAAAAAACAACAGACAGTATTGGATTGCGTTCTTTTATTGAAAAATTATCTCCGGTGTGTATACAAATAATTGACCTACTTTATTTTAAAGGATATACACAGAAAGATGCTTCTGAAACCCTAGAAATTCCATTGGGTACCATAAAAACTAAAAACAGAAATTGCATAAAAGAACTTCAAAAAACGCTTAACCTAGACTAATTATGACTGCAGAAGAATTGATAACATCTGGAACTTTAGAATTATATGTGTGTGGCGCATTGCCGCAGGCACAAATTCAAAAGGTAGAAGATGCTATTGCTGCATATCCTGAAGTACAAAAAGAAGTGGAACGCATAGAAGCCACTTTACTAAAACTTTCAAAACAAAGTGCTCCAGAACTCTCTCCTTTAGTATGGAGCAAAACACATGCACAAATACGTCAGCCAATGAAACTAGCAACAAAAAGAAATTGGAGTGCCATTACGGGTTGGGCCGCGGCCATTTTATGCATTGGCGGTATTTTATGGATGTTACAAGAACAAGGAAACCTAACAGAGTCTATTGAAATAACACAGCAAGAAAACGAAAAATTACAAAATGAACTCACAAGTATAACTGACATCATTAACGATGTACGAGGTAAAGATTATGCGGTAATTACCTTGCCTGGCAATCAGGCAGTAGCTCCAAATGCATTTGCTAAAGTATATCTCAATAAGAAAGAGCAAATTGCATACATAGATACTAAAGGACTCCCAAAAGCTCCAGATGGAAAAGTGTATCAGGTTTGGTCTTTGCTAATGGATCCACTAACGCCAACGAGTGTTGGATTGATAGATACTAGTAGTAATATAATCTCCCAATTTCACAAATTTAATGACATCGAAGTAGCTCCAGAAGCCTTTGGAATTACTCTAGAACCTGCCGGAGGGAGTGATACTCCTACCCTATCGCAATTGTATACTTTAGGAAGTGTTTCACCATAAAAAACGCTTCTTACAAAAGCCTTGTTTCTCATTAATAATTATACCTTTGCGCCCCATATACTATACTTTATTCTTTGGAAGATAATATTCAATAAAAATGTTTCAATAAATGCTTTTTAACTCAATTGACTTTGCAATTTTCTTGCCGATAGTATTTATACTTTATTGGTTTGTAACAAAGAACAACTTAAAACTACAAAACGTTCTAATTGTTGCAGCAAGTTATTTATTCTATGGTTGGTGGGACTGGAGATTTTTATTTTTAATTCTATTTAGCACTATAGTTGATTATTCGGTTGGAATGTCACTAAAAACTGAAAATAACCAAACAAAAAGAAAGGTTTTATTATGGATCAGTATTCTTGTAAATCTAGGATTTCTTGGATTCTTTAAATATTACAATTTTTTCTTAGACAATTTTGTAACCGCATTTAGTTTTTTTGGAAATCCAATAAACCCCCAAGGATTAAATATTATACTTCCTGTAGGAATTAGTTTTTACACATTTCAGACGCTGAGTTACACCATAGACGTTTACAAAAGGAAACTCACAGCAACAAAAGACTTTGTAGCCTTTTCTGCATTTGTAAGCTTCTTTCCGCAATTAGTTGCTGGTCCCATAGAAAGAGCAACACATTTACTTCCACAATTCTATAAAAAAAGAAAATTTGACTACGCATTAGCGATTGATGGTTTGCGTCAAATACTTTGGGGCTTATTTAAGAAAGTAGTAATCGCAGATAACTGTGCTGAATTTGCCAACCAAATTTTTAATAATTCGGCAGATATGAATGGTAGCACTTTGGTTTTAGGTGCTATATTCTTTACGTTTCAAATTTACGGGGATTTTTCAGGCTACTCAGATATAGCTATAGGAACATCGCGGCTTTTTGGTTTTGATTTAATGCAAAACTTTAACTTCCCCTATTTTTCAAGAGATATTGCAGAATTTTGGAGAAAATGGCATATCTCACTTTCAACTTGGTTTAGAGATTACCTTTATATTCCCTTAGGTGGTAGTCGTGGTGGCAAGTGGATGAGAATAAGAAATACGTTTATCATTTTTGTCGTTAGCGGATTTTGGCATGGTGCAAATTGGACATTTATTGTTTGGGGTGCGTTGAATGCCATCTATTTCTTACCACTTTTGTTGACCAATAACAATCGTAATAATTTAGAAATAGTAGCGAAAGGTAAATACATTCCAAGCCTAAAAGACTTTTCATTTATGTTGCTCACCTTTGGACTAACTGTTTTTGCATGGATATTTTTTAGGGCAGAAAATATGAGTCACGCTATAAAATATATTTCAGAGATTTTTTCTACATCTCTTTTTGAACTACCAAACTTTTTAGGAATGAAAAGTGCTCTAACAACCATAATTCTTACCTGTATCTTCATTTTAATTGAATGGTTAGGGAGAGAACAACAATTCGCATTACAAAAATTTGGTGTTACATGGAAAAGACCATTGAGATATGCAATGTACTATGCAATTATAATCTCAATATTTTGGTTTGGTGGCAATGAGCAGCAATTTATTTATTTTCAATTTTAATTTATGCAAAAGTTTTTATCAAAAACGATCATTTTTACATTGTTCCCAATTTTATATTTTGGAGCAAATATGATGATTAATTACTTGTTTTATAAAAATCAAGTGGTACCGGATATTAAAACTGACGTTCTTATTGTAGGGGATTCACATCCTCAAAAAAGTTTAAATCCAGCATATTTTAATAGTGCTAAAAACATCTCTCAACCAGCTGAACCTTATGTATTGACGTATTGGAAATTGAAAAACATATTCCAGTCATATGTTCCTGACACTTTAATTATTGGATTTGCGCCTCATAATATTTCTAAATTCAATGACTTTAAATTTTCGAATAAAAAATGGTCAAGTGAAATGTTTAAAAGAAGCTACACAATTGAAGAGTTTCATAAAATTTCAAATAAAATCCCTGTAGATTATACAACATTCTATAAAACCGTATTGAAACAAACTGCCTTTTACCCTAAAAAAAACCACATTAATTATATCGGCAATTATTCGAACCATAACAATACTGACCTTAGTGATCCAGAAACCGCTATAAAACGTCATTATTACCAAAATGAAATTGAATTAAATGTATCAGAATTAGCCGTTAATTTTTTAGACTCTATTGTTGAATTATGTAATTCAAGGAAGATTGAATTAATAATGATTAGTAACCCTGTGCACCAAAAATATCTAAATAATATTCCTATTCCCATAATGGAACGCTATACTCATTTAACTAAAAAGTATCGTTTAGATCATACTATGTTTAATAAAACAGAAGAGATCTATCCAGATTCACTTTACCTAGATTTTGATCACTTAAATGAAACTGGAGCTAAAAGATTTACAATGGAACTAATGAAGTACTTGAATAGCAATCCAAGAGAACATTTATAATATAAATCTGTTATCTTACAGCTACAAAACCTTGTATGCCATTTGGTTATAATTAGCGCTGTTCAATACCATCTCACAAAATGAATACATCATTGTTTTTAGCAAATGACTTTGAAGTTCCAGAAGAACTTGAAACAAATCGACTTCGCCTACGAATGTTAAAAGTTTCTGATGTAGTGAAAGATTATGACGCAGTAATGTCCAGTATTTCACATTTACAAACAACTAAACCCTTTGGTCCAAATCATAATTGGCCTAAAGATTTGACTTTTGAACAGAACTTAATTGATCTAGGCTGGCATCAAAAAGAGTTTCAACGAAGATCATCATTTGCTTATACAGTCATGAACCTCGAAGAGAGTAAATGTCTAGGTTGTATTTATATAGAGCCTTCTTCAAACCCAAAATATGAGGCAATGGTCATATTATGGGTAAGACAAAGTGAAGTAGAGAATGGTTTAGATCAGTACTTATTTGAAACGGTTAAGGAATGGATTTCTGAAAAATGGCCATTTAACACCATTGCTTATCCTGGTCGAGAAATAAGCTGGGAGGAATGGAATTGATGATTTCAACTATGCATACCAAAGAATTTAGCAGAAGAAGATTTCTCAAAACCCTATACAATAATCAAATTATATTTTTTCTATAAACTCTCTGCGGTTTCACTTAACATAGGTCCAATTTCATAACTAGCTTCAGCCAATTCGGCTTTCAATGCCTTTACTTTTTCATCCATTCCATTGGCTTTATACACCATTGCGCTATGCAACAATGCCATAGGCTCTGATGTCTTGTCTGCGACAAATGTTTCTATAGTATTTAGTGCTGCTGCATCTTCTCCATTCGCCAACTGCGCCAATGCTAACAAATGATAAGTCTCTGGTGTCGCTCTATTATTCACTTCTTCATGTGCTAACAACAAGGCCTTTTCTGGATCAAGGTCTACCAATGTTTCAATGTTATACGTATTGTACATGGCTCCATACATAGGATTTTCAGTAGCAGTTAAAAACTGATCAGTATACTTTTTTGCATCCTTATTATTCTCTTCATAAGCTGCCATTTCTGCTTTTAGTAAATAATAGTCGGGTACTTCATGATGCTTCATGAGTGTATCTAATATAAGATTGGCTTCGGAAATATTATGTTCTTTCGAATATAAGATCCAAGCAATTCCCTTTTTTGCATAGGCATTGTCGGGCTGTAACGAAAGTGTTTTTAAATAATGTTCGTAGGAGGCTTTAATATTTCCGTCGTGACCATAATAATCTGCTATGTTTGAGTACGTCCAAATTTTTAAAAGTTTACTATTTCTAGATTCAGCAATCTTCATGGCGCGTTCCATATAGCGAATCGCGGCATCTAATTGCCCTTTATGATCGCTCCATTTCGAAATTCGAATGAGGTAGTTATAATCGCTTGGATTATCTAATTTTTTTAAAAGCGTTTCTGCCTTTTCATACGATCCTATTTCCATGTAGCAATCAAATAACATCAACTCTGTTGCATGTTTATTGGAGACTCCTTTATAGCTTTCTTCAAGTAAAGCTGTTGCTTCTTTAAAACGATGTTGCGAAATATAGTTCTTAGCCAAAGCACGTACATAGCCATCTTTTATATTTTGAGAAGCTACCTGAATGGCTTTTTTGTAGACCGTTTCGGCATCTTTGAGAAAGTCAATCTTTCCAGACGTTTCAAATAACTTTGAATAAGCTCCTGCTAAAGGACCTAAGTCACCAACACCTGTCGAGTCTTCTCCTAGTCGTTTTGACCAAAATTGTTGTTCTTTTAAAGCACTTTTATAGCTTTTTGTTTGATCTGCTGCTAGATATTCGGCATAATCTGCAGGATTTGTTATGCCAATAAGTTCAGTGTTTTCTCGCTCATTTTTACAGCCCATGAAGAGCAGTACCATACAAAAGCAATAGCATAGTTGTTTCATATTTCAGAAATTGTAATGTTAACAATAGCATATAAAAAAACTGTCCAAAGTATATATCCTTGTCCGGTTGAGCGCAGTCGAAACCTATTGTAAGTTTTCGACTGTACTAGAGCAAACAGATTCTATTCGTTTAGACAGTTTAAAAAATAAATACTTCTAAGGCATTAAAACAGGTCCTTCTAAATAAGGAAATGCACCATAGGTTCTCGTTCCAAGATCAACGCCATCAAAGGTAAGTTGTGGTGTTCCATTTTGACCATCAAATCTGGTTCCTGTGGTTCCTCCAAACATAAGTGTGAGCGAAATATCAATCACATCATCTTCTAGACCTCTTCCAGTTAATGCTACTCCTGTATCACCATCATAGTATACCGTTTGTCCATTTGGAGCCACTTGTAAAGCATCAAATTGAGCTAAAACTGTTGTAAAGGTGGCAGCATCCAATCCTAGAATATTTGTTTCATAGTTTACAACAGCTGGATCTAATCCTAAGGCTATAGCATAGACATCGTGTAAAAACTCTAATCTATCCTGAAAAATAGGTTGAAAAGAAGCACGCTCTGTTGGGATTCTTCTATTATAATCGTTTTTCACTGCATCGGTACCACTAAATACAGTATTTATTCCTGGGCGTCCCATACTATCTTCTTGTGCATAGGTGCCAGAAAAATCTGCAGCATTTGCACCTGTACAAGGCTCACAAGATCCACCACAGTCAACCCCTGTTTCAATTCCATTTTGGATACCATCGGTACAGGTAGCCTCGTTTAAGATATTTCCGTTATCATCGTCATCGGCACATTGTACAAACAATAAAGCGGCACAAATAGCAACGAATACTAATTTTATATTATTTACTTTCATCTTCGTATTTTTTATAATGTGTTTATTGTTTTCTGCTCGTAGTTATCCAAATATTGTAGGCATCAGGTAATGCTCCAGGAGGAAACAAACCTGCATCTACCGCTACGTGTGTTGGTGCCACTCCTAGCATAGAATTTGGCACTTCTACCACAACAGCTAATACATTTAAATCTTCAAAGAAATCGCTAGCCTCATCTGGAGGTAAAAATCCTTCGGGTGCTACAGCTCCTGAGGTTACTAGGTTAAACCTATTGAAATCGAAGTAAAATGGATCTCTTCTAGGTCCTGCATACACTTGCATCCCGTTATTGGTTTCTGTCTCTACAGTTTCTGTATCTGAAATTTTAACCGCCGTTCTTGTTGCTGTTGTAACAATACTACTATTTAATCCTGTTTCTACGGGCGCTACCGGACCAAAGAAATACATAGAATCGCCACGTCTTACGGCCTGAATTACTAGATCTTCTACAAAATCTCCCGTATTATCAATATTAAACTCAATCAATACATCTTCGTCGAACCTTGCATTGGTGGTTTGTTCCATAGGTGCTAAGGGTCCTTGAACCGTTGCTACCAAAACTGTATTGTCTGGATTGTCTCCTTCAAAAGCAAAGAAATCTGCTATATCTGTTGTGGTTGCTGCTACATCTGGAGCATCAATATGATCTGCCGCAAGCAAAAACATGGAGAGACAGGCAACGCCTAATCCGCCAATGGCCGCAAATATTTTTGTTTTTTTCATAATAGTTTTGGTTTTTAAAAAATTATATTGTTTTATTTACCCAACTTACGACAAATGTACACCGAGTGGTTTTCTAAAAAAGGTTAATATTTTGTTAACGTATTTTTTATCATTTTAATCTGTCGTTAAAGATAATTTGTAATATTTAATTTGTAGCATATAAATGAATCCTTCTGCACAAGATTGGATAAAAAAATTTTTAAGCACCTATTCCAAGGAAGCTATTGCTTTGGCGTATCCTTCAGGTACTAATTTTTACAAGTCATTAAAAGATACTGGTTTTTTATATGGAGACGCCAATGCACTACTCGTAAAAAACGATATCGATATAAAACTGTCGCATGAAGAGTTTACGAAGGTGAACTTATTTCATGCTCTTTTGTATACAGGAATCATTCACACGCCCAATGCAACACTTACAGAAATCACATCTAGTATTGTCAAATATTACAAGGCACTTGACAAAGGAAAAACAAGCTTCTTACAGTCAATAACATTTTCGACTTCCGAAACTGCCAACCTAGAACACATTTTAGCAAAACGGGTCCATGAATCGAATACAGTATACAAAACAAATGCAGTTTCTTTACTAACCCATGCATTGTTGTATATAGACGTATTGGCTTTTGAACATTGGTTACTAGGCAGTAAAGACACCAAACAGTTTATAAAACGATTAGAGCAACAAACCATTATTTGCTGCTTTTCATTGCTAAAAGCAAAACAGAAAAAAAACAAATACGACAAACTGCTCATAGAGCTTTTTGAAGGATCCTCACAATACATACTCTCAAAAGGCACTTTTGAAACCACGCTACGCAAAGAAAACTTTAGCCACTACACTCCTTGTGCAAAACACTATTTGCTAGATCTTAGTTGTTTGGCTGTTTGGGAAGACAAAGCGCTGGATCCAAACGAATTGCAATACTTAAAAGAACTAAGTAGCAACCTCGGTTTTTCAGAAAATGCCATTCAAGAAAGTATCAATCATATTAAAACATTCTCAAAACAATCTGAGAAAAAAGTAACGCTGTTTGAGTATGCAACGCCTATAAAACAGTTTTACAAACAATCTACTGGTACTGTACAACGACTTATTATTAGAAACAAAGACCGTTTCCAGAAAGAATTACAAGAAAGCGGAGAGCTTTTAAAGTTATTAGGAAGTTCTACCCACAGAGAGCTTTCAAAGCAAGAAAAAGGAAAAGTAAAAGAACAGTTGTTAGACATCTGTAAAACGGTACCTTCACTAACTATTTTCTTGCTCCCTGGCGGTGCTATATTGCTTCCACTATTGGTGAAGTTTATCCCAAAACTACTCCCCTCTTCGTTTGCTGAAAATAGAGTGGATGATTAGTCATGAATGACGGGTGAAGGGTGTAATAATTTGAAACCTGTTTTTCTGAAATGTTACAACTCGATATTAATTTCGATGTCATAAAGAAAGATTACCCTTTAGGGCTAGGGAAAAATGTTTCGATATCAATTTCAGTTTCGATTTCTCCCGAAGTTTCGGGATCAATTTCGATTGTCGTGCTTAGCCTGTCGAAGCATCCTCAATAGTTTTAAACCAACGCCCTTCGACTCCCGAAACTTCTGGACAGGGTGACACTACTATTCAAACATAGTTCTTGAGTACTCTCTTTGACCCTTTGAAACTTTGAAGATTCTAAAAAGAGTGGAGATGTCGATGTGTTGAAAAGTTTAGTTTGTTGTTCGTCTTCGATTTCGATTTCGGTTTCAAATCACTAACATTTCCGAAGAAAAAAATCAATTAAATATTTTAACCAACAACTCTTTCAACAAATCTCCTTGTGGCGTATTTGCAGCACCAACTCCTTTACTCTTTAGATCTACTTCTCGAATGACACTAATAATAGCACTCACTTTTTTCATCGGATAGTTACGTGAAGCTAGCTGGTAATCTTTCACAAAATACGGACTCATTCCCAAGGATTTCGCAGCGTCTGCTTTGTTTGTTAAGGCATGGTATTTTAATAATTTCACAAAGAAACTATACAGCAAAGAAACTGTCATAACTATTGGATTGTTCTTCGGGTTTTGTCCAAAATATTGCACAATCGCAAAAGCCTTTTGAATGTCACGTTCTCCAATTGCTTTTTGTAATTCGAAATTATTAAAGTCTTTACTAATACCTATGTTCTCCTCAATTAACTGCGGAGTGATTTGAGCTCCTTTTTGTATAATGAGTTGTAATTTTTGAAGCTCATTATTGATTTTCCCTAAGTCGGTCCCCAAAAACTCAGTAAGCATTTGCGAAGCTTTAGGTGTTATGGTATAGCCCTTTGATGCCAGCGTACTTTGTATCCAACTGGGAATTTGATTGTCGTATAATTTTTTACTTTCAAACAACACACCCGACTTCTTTACAGCCTTGCTCAGTTTTTTTCTAGCATCTAGTTTTTTGTATTTGTAACAAATCACCAATACGGTTGTAGGTTGCGGATTCTCGACATAGGCGACCAAGTTTTCGATGGTACGTGAAAGATCTTGCGCTTCTTTTACAATCACCACTTGTCGTTCTGCCATCATTGGGTACCGCTTTGCATTGCTCACAATATCATCTACACTAACATCTCTACCATACAATACCATTTGGTTAAAGCCTTTCTCTTCTTCTGCCAAGACCGTTTTTTCTATGTATTCTGAAATAGCATCTATATAAAACGCTTCCTCACCCATTAAAAAATAGATGGGTGCAATAGTACCTTGCTGAATGTTTTTTACAATTTCTTTTGCTTGCGCAGACATAGATTAATTTCTGAAATGTTAGCAATTTGAGCACAAGTTAAGTAGATTTTACAAAGGGGATATCTCTAGAAAGATTATTTTTACCTCATGCAACAGCTCAACTTTAAGCAGTATTCATTTCGATTCAAAAGTAGGGAAAACAAACCATTGATTTTTGATGTGGTGCGAAAAAAATTTCTAGTCCTTACTCCAGAAGAATGGGTACGCCAAAACACCCTTCAATACTTAATTCATGAGCTGCATATTCCCTTATCATTAATCAATGTTGAAAAACAGATTAAAGTATTTGATACCATAAAACGATATGACATTGTTGCCTATAATCCAGATGGAAGCATTCACCTTATTGTAGAGTGTAAGGCTCCAAAAATTAACATTACACAGGACACTTTCGATCAAATAGCACGCTATAATTTTGTATTAAAAAGCACCTATTTAATGGTCACCAACGGACTAGCGCATTACTCTTGTCAGATGGATTTTGAAAAAGAGCAGTACTCATTTTTAGAAACCTTACCCATATATAAAAAATAAGCTCTTATTTTGCACTCATGAATATTGCTGTTGTCATTCTTAACTACAATGGAAGGGATTTATTAGCCCAGTTCTTACCAGCTGTTATAACACATTCAAAAGATGCAACCATTTATGTTGCAGACAACGCTTCAACCGATGATAGTGTGCTGCATGTAAAGGGACACTTTAGTGAGGTGTCCATTATTCAAAACACAGAAAACGGCGGATACGCAAAAGGATATAATGATGCTTTAAAACATCTTGATGAAGATATTTTTGTACTTCTCAATAGTGACGTAGAAGTTACAAAAGGATGGTTAGAACCTATTAAAAAAGCGTTTAAAAACAATACCGCTCTAGTTGCTGTACAACCCAAAATACTAGATTACAAAAACAAAACGCATTTTGAATATGCAGGGGCCGCAGGAGGTTACATTGACGCACTTGGCTATCCGTATTGCAGAGGTCGCATTTTTGATACCTTAGAAAAAGATAACGGACAATACAATGATACGACTTCTATTTTTTGGGCAAGTGGTGCTTGCTTGTTTGTAAAAAAAGAAGCGTTTAACAAGGCAGGCGGATTTGATGAAGATCTCTTTGCTCATCAAGAAGAAATAGACCTATGTTGGCGCATGCAACAAGAAGGTGGAATCATTCATTATATTGGAGAAACAACGGTGTATCATGTAGGAGGTGCTACCCTGCCAACAGAAAACCCAAAGAAAACGTTCTATAATTTTAGAAATTCCTTGCTCATCATGCTAAAAAATCACCCAAAAAGGTCCGTTTGGGGGATACTCTTTATAAGAATGATACTAGATGGCGTTGCTGCCCTTCAATTTTTAGTAAAAGGGAAATATAGGCACTTTTTCGCCGTCTTTAATGCACATCTTTCATTTTATAGATTACTACCCAAATTTCTAACGAAAAGAAAGAAACCGTTACAAAATGTATCTTATTACCAAATAAAATCAATTGTTTGGAAGTATTTTATTAGAAAAAAAACTACTTTTAACACAATAAAGGAACACTATTAAAGTATTGTTAATCGATGCAACGATAGCAATCATTTTAATATTTTTGAATTACATAAAAACCCAATAGAGTCATGAAGAAAATACTCATTTTAGCAATGTGTGGAATTGTTTTATTTCCATCATGTGTCGCTTCAAAGAAATACAAAGAACTAGAAGCCGAATACCAAAAAAACAAAGACCTACTAAATACAGCAACTGTAAAATTAAATAGTTGTGAAAAAGACAAAGCGGCCGCAAATGCTCGCCTAGCTTCTTTAGAAGAACGTCTTGCTGAAATGCGCAAAACAAATCAAGATCTTATTGAGAGCTCAAAAGACATGACAGTCTTAACACAACAAGGAGCTACGAATCTTGAAAAATCTCTTGAAAGCTTAAAAGAAAAAGATCTTAAAATTTCAAGATTACAAGATGCACTTACCAAAAAAGATAGTGTAACACTTGCACTTGTTACCAGCTTGAAAAAAGAAGTGGGTATGAATGATGAGGACATTGAGATTAATGTAGAGAAAAGTGTGGTGTTTATCTCGTTGAGTGATAAAGTACTTTTTAGAACTGGAAGTTATAACGTTACCTCAAGAGCAAAAGAAATTCTTGGAAAAGTAGCAACCGTTATCAACGGAAAACCAGATTTTGAAGCAATGGTAGAAGGTCACACAGATAATGTACCTTACAATGGAAGCATCATTACAGACAACTGGGATTTAAGTGTGAAGCGTGCAACTTCTATCGTAAGAGAATTACAAGCCTTAGGAGTTAGACCAGAACAATTGATTGCTGCAGGTCGTGGAGAACATGTACCTCTAGTAGCCAACGATAGCCCTGAGAATAGATCCATAAATAGAAGAACGAAAATCTTAATTCTTCCTAAAATTGATCAGTTCTATGAAATGATCGAAGATGAGATGAAAACCTTATCTGAAGAATAAAAAATAATACAAATAAAAACCCAACCCAACGGTTGGGTTTTTTTGTTTATACAAAGTAAAAACGACCCAGACAGCATATGGAAAGACCCATGTTATATTTCCCTAGAGATGTAGAATGGTATGATTGGTTACTGTCGAATCATAATCAATACCCAAAAGGGGTACAACTCATATTCTACAAACTTGAAAACAAACAACCCACAATGCGCTGGGAAGAAGCCGTAAAAGTAGCCTTATGTTTTGGATGGATTGATAGCACTGTAAAAAGCCTAGGGAATGGAAAAAGACAACAACTATTCACGCCACGAAACCCTAAAAGCACCTGGAGCGCACTTAACAAATCCTACATTAACGAACTTACAACCAACAACCTCATTCATGAAAGTGGATTAAAAATGATTATATTAGCCAAAGAGAGCGGTACTTGGACAGCCATGGATGATGCAGAAAATTTGGTGATTCCAAAAGCGCTCCAAAAAGCGTTTGATGTAAATTCAGATGCTTTTGAGTTTTATACCTCATTGGCCCCGGGATACAAAAAGAGCTATCTAAGGTGGATTGCTAGTGCAAAAAGAGAAGAAACAAAACAAAAGCGTATTATCGAAATTATTCGATTATGTGCGCTGCAAAAAAAATCAAGATAAATGAGAAAACTCCTATGGTTCCTATTTATTGCAGCAATACCTATTGCAAAAGCACAACAAGTAATCCCCTTCCAACTTGGAGATGATAATAGAATTTATGTAAAAGCAAGTGTCAATAATAGCGACACTCTTTCCTTTATTTTTGATACTGGTGCAAACGACATGGTATTAAATACCTCTAGGGTGAATGAAGAAGACATCAATATTACGTTTAACAGTACCACTGAAAACTTAGGAGCAAATGGTACCTCACAACAAATTTTTAGTGCAAACAATACCATTAGTACCTATGGAATGACTGTTAAAAATCTAGATTTCGTCGGAATTCCATATCCAAGCAGTTATGTTTTCGACGGAGTTATTGGCTGGCATTTTTTTAGAGACAAAGTTGTTACCATAGATTTTGAACACCTTCAACTCATCGTAAGTGATGCATTACCCATTGATATAGCTAGTTATCATCAACAAGATATGGTTTACATTAACGGGGTACCAAATATTGACGTCACGGTCATTAAACCCAATGGAATTGAAGCCACGTTTTCAGCAATTTTAGACACAGGCTATAATGGAGAATTATTAGTGTATTATAAAACTGTAAACGACAATGATTTATTGAATAAATTTAGAGTTATAGGAGAATCAACTTCTATGGGTACAGATGGTAACGCTAGTATGAGTGACAATGTAATTATCCCAGAAATTGGTATTGGTAATGCTATCGTTCCTAACGCTCCCGCATATCTTACTAAAACACCTTCTGATAGTTCGTTTCAAGCTATTTTAGGGGGAAGTATTTTAAAACGCTACACCATTATTGTAGACTTTAAATCACACGATTGTTTTTTAAAACCAAATGCAACTATAAGTAATCCGTTTTAACTAATAATTTTAGTAAAACAAAAACAAACTCACTAGTAATACCAATACTAAAAAAGTAGGCCAAAAAACAGCTTTGATCACAAGGTTGTCTTTGTAATCAAACATAGAGCGCTCAGGTTTGGTGTACATAATTAGATTATAGGTAGACAAAACAATCATTATATAGGTGATAAAATAAAAATACTCCATGTAAATGAGCTCTGCAGTTTCAATACTTTTTCGCAAATCAATATGCGAAAATACCAAGACAAAAAAGAAGGCAGTCATCCCTTGTACAATCCCAGAATCTGTTAGTTTAGTATCGCTCTTATTGGCTGCATAAATCATAATAAACATCATCAACAACGTCACAAATATCGGAATGAGGTAGGTTACAAAAGCATTGATGAGGACACGTTTTATATTGATATTAAAATGCAATTCTGGAACTTCAGTCACACGGGAACCATTGGTAAACCCAAAGGTATTTCCGTAATCAAAATACTGATAACTAAAATAGCTTTCCAAAATCTTATTTCCGCTAAGCGAAATATTAGAACTCAATCCACTTTTTTGAGAGGGATTGGTTACGGCGTAACTATCCAAATCTGGAGTAAACAGCAAATTATCACTTCTATTTAATGGTTGGATTTCTAGATTTAAATTTCGCTTATCGAAAGGGTATTTACTATAGATAAAATTCAGTTTGGCGGTTAATCTAAAATCGTAACCAATTAACACCATATCGCCTTGTTCTTCTCGATACATTTCTTCTATAAACACTGCTTCGGCAAAGGGAGATGCCTGCGGAAATCTTATTCCTTCAGTCACTTCCTTCAAAATTTCCTTTGGGTATTTTTGCCAAATGCGTCCGCTCAAGTTTACATTATAACTATCCATAAAACTCAACTCATCCACAAACAATCCAGTTGGAATAACAGTGGGCAATGGAAGATTATTTTTAGTAGCCTTTAAATTTTCAGCATTTACAATAGAACTCAAGGTGGTATTATCGGTTACCGGCGGACTCTCACTCACGACAGTAGCATCTTTGGCAGAATGTTCTAAATAGCCAATAAAGAATACATTCGCCAATAATATAAAGCTACCAAACAAGCTTAAAATCCATACTTCCTTGGTAGATAAAAAATCATGATTAAAATACAAGCCTAATAAGCAAAACAACACCAAACACCCAGTTATTGCTATATTGATAAGTTTCTTCTTGGCTTGTGTGTCTGGACCTAATAAATCTTCTGTAAAGAATAAAACACCAATGCTCCATTTTGAAGAGGGAACCGTATCGTAATAAAATAAGGTTTCTTGTTTCTTCTCTTTCGAAATAAAGGAAACGGCACCTTTTTTTCCTTCTAACATATCGCCATATGCTTTTTTAAGTTCAACATGTACTTCCTCAGCTTGCAATTGAGCAACTGTTTTTGAACCCGCATATTCGTTAATAGGATGTGCCAAAACGGTCCCTTTTTTTGAACTCACAAAACCAAATCCTGTTTTCCCTAAACTTAACGAATGAATTAATTCTGTAAATCCTTTTAATGAGATGGTCATAGAAACCATTCCTTTCATAGAACCATCTGGGTTGTAAAAGGGAATTCCATAATCTGTAATTAAAGTCTGCACTACTTGCCCATAGTAAGGCTCTACCCATTGTGTTCCTTCATCTCTTATCTTTACATACCAGGTAGTCGTTTCGAGAGATGCATCTGTATAGTCATAGTAACTCTCGAGTTGAAAAATAGTATCCTCATTCTTATCATAATAAGGTGCATACAAACGCTTTTCTGGATATTGATCAGGTTCGTAAGCTACCGTAATCCCTAATATTTCATCTACCAACAAACTACGCTCTTTTAGCAAGGCATTAACTGCACTTGGCGAAAGCGTTTCTTGCTCCATTAGTTTTGCTATAGCACTTCCAGAAGCCATTACTTCTTGTAAAACACCTTCTATTTCGTTTTTTAACGCTGCAGTAACCTCTTCTCCTTTAGAGGTCGCAGTTGTATTTCGCTCTTTTAAATACTGAACATAACTAAACACAAAATAGCCTAACAATACAATAAGCGCAGCGGTAACTAGATAGGTAATTTTTTTGAACATATAACCTTGTTATTAATCCCATAAAGATACTCAAAAGGCAGCATACCATTTTAGGTAACCATGAGTGCTTTTTACTATTCTGAAATATTAGCACCCCACATTCCCTAAAATTTTCTTAATTAAAAATCAATACCCGCAAATACTCATATCTTTAGAGCCTTTGTATATTACACACAAAAGTATCATTATGAAAATATTGCTTAGCCTAGTAGCCTTAGCAGCTACAACCCTCTCCATAGCGCAAAAAGACGATGCCAAATGGGACGTCAATAATCCTGGAAAAGAGTTTAAATACAAAACACACCGGTTTACTACAAACGAAGGAACATGGATGAACTTAGATGTAAGTCCAGATGGCCAAACAATCGTATTTGACATGCTTGGGGATATCTACACCATGCCCATCACTGGAGGAAAAGCAAAAGCAATTAGAACAGGTATTGCTTATGAAATTCAACCGCGCTTTAGTCCGGATGGAAAACACATTTCGTTTACGAGTGATGCGGGTGGAGGTGACAATATCTGGATCATGAATACCAAAGGGAAAGATGCAAAGCAAATCACCAAAGAAAGTTTTAGACTTTTAAATAACGCTATTTGGATGCCCGACAGTAAATACCTTGTGGCAAGAAAACATTTTACAAGCGGAAGAAGTTTAGGAGCTGGAGAGCTTTGGCAATACCACATCACAGGTGGTAGTGGTGTGCAATTAGTAAAAAAGAAAAACGACCAACAAGACATCAATGAACCATGGATTTCTAGTGATGGAAAATACTTGTATTACAGTGAAGATATGTATGCTGGAGGGTTCTTTCAATACAACAAAGATCCTAATAGTCAGATTTACGTGATCAAGCGTTACAATTTCGAAGATGGAAAAACGGAAACTGTTACGGGAGGTCCCGGAGGAGCTGCAAGACCTACCGTTTCACCAGATGGAAAGCGACTCGCCTTTGTAAAACGTGTGCGTGAAAAAACCGTTTTATATGTGCACAACTTAGCTACAGGAGAAGAGTTTCCAATCTACGATGCACTTAACAAAGACCAACAAGAAGCATGGGCTATCTTTGGAGTATATCCAAATTTCGATTGGCTCCCAAATAGCGAAGAACTAGTGATTTGGAGTGGTGGGAAATTTCAGAAAATACACACGGAAACACTGGCCGTTACAAACATTCCTTTTGAAGCAAACGTAGCCATAGACCTTGCGCAAACAGTGAAGACAAATACACCCATAGAACGAGATACCTTTACACCAAAAGTTATAAGAGATGCTAAAACATCTCCTGATGGAAAAATACTTATCTTCAGCGCACTAGGACATATTTACAAAAAAACACTTCCTAACGGAACCCCTACAAGACTAACAACAGGCACCGATTTTGAGTTCGAACCTAGCTTCTCCCCAAGCGGGAATGAAATTATTTTCGTTACATGGAACGATCTTGAGAAAGGTGCTATTGTTACTGTAAATGCTAACGGAGGAACTCCCGTGAAGCTTACTTCAGAAAAAGGAATCTATAGAACCCCTCGCTATTCTCAAAACGGATCACAAATTGTCTACAGAAAGGAAGGCGGAAATACAGATCAAGGATTTACGTTTACCAAAAACCCAGGCATCTATGTCATGGACAAGAACGGTCAAAACCCTAAAAAAGTCATTAACAAAGGTGAAAACCCAAGATTTAACCAAGACGGTTCTAGAATCTTTCTACAAACAGGTGGTACCTACTTTGGGAATCTTACCAAGAAATTAATTTCTGTTAATCTACAAGGCCATGATGAGCGTGAGCATGTTATTTCAAAATATGCCAATTACATTGTACCAAGTCCCGACAACAAATGGGTTGCCTTTACCAACTTACACAAAGCCTATATTGCTCCTATGCCACAATTAGGAAAACCACTCACCCTAGATGGGAAAAGTAATAATGTGCCGGTACAGCAAATCGCAAAAGATGCAGGTGTAAACCTACATTGGTCCCCAAATAGCAACAAAATTATGTGGACTTTGGGTGACGAATATTTCAGCAACACCTTGCAAGAAAAATTTAGTTTTGTTCCTGGAGGAAAAGAAAAGCCTAGCACTATGCCGAGCTCTGGGATAAAAATTGGTCTAACAGCTCCTGTAGACAAACCCTCTGGAAGAGTAGCGTTTAGCAATGCCCGTATCATTACCATGAACGGCGATGAAGTGATTGAAAATGGAACCATTATCATCAATCAAAATCGTATTGAAGCCATTGGAAAAGCAAGTGAATTACCAATCCCAAGCGACTGTAAAATCATATTAGCTGCTGGCAAAACAATCATGCCCGGATTGGTAGATAGCCACGCGCACATTGGTGCTTTTAGAAGTGGACTCCCAGCGCAAAACAATTGGCAATTTGCTGCCAATTTAGCCTTTGGTGTTACTACAGCGCATGATCCTTCTGCCAACACAGAAACTGTATTCACCTTGTCTGAATTACAAAAGACAGGAGCCTTAGTGGGACCACGACTCTACTCTACCGGATTTATTTTATACGGTGCCGATGGCGATTTTAAAGCAGTAATCAATAACCTAGAAGACGCTAGAAGTAGCATACGCCGTACCAAGGCGTTTGGAGCGAAAAGTGTAAAAAGCTACAACCAACCTAGAAGAGAACAACGCCAACAAGTATTGCAAGCTGCACGCGAAGAAGGCATCAACGTAGTTCCAGAAGGAGGATCCACCTTTTTCCATAACCTTACCATGGTAATTGATGGGCATACAGGAGTAGAACACAACATTCCGGTAGCACCTGTATATAAAGATGTACTAGAAATTTGGGGAGCAAGTGGCACGGGATATACGCCTACCTTAATCGTAAATTATGGCGGATTAAATGGTGAGTACTATTATTACCAACGTGATAATGTTTGGGAAAATAAAAAGCTACTCAACTTTACTCCAAGAAGTATTGTAGATAGTCGTTCAAGACATAGAGATATGGTGCCTATTAAAGAATATGAAAACGGTCATATGTTGGTTGCACAAACCGCAAAAGACTTGGTGGCTGCTGGTGTAAAACTTAATATGGGGGCCCACGGACAACTCCAAGGGCTTGGAGCTCATTGGGAAACCTGGATGTTGGCAAGTGGCGGACTAAGCAACCACGAAGCCTTAAAAGCTGCGACCATCAATGGAGCAAATTATATTGGCGCAGGGCAAGATATTGGTTCTCTAGAGGTAGGAAAATTAGCAGATCTTATAGTACTTAACAGAAACCCACTAGAAAATATAGAGAACACACAACACATACAACGCGTGATGATCAATGGACGATTGTATGACGCAAACACACTTAATGAACAAGGAAACCATCCAAAAGAGCGTGCGCCTTTTTATTGGGAAGTACCAGGATACAATCAAGCATTTCCTTGGCACGAAGAAACGGACAGTTTCACCAAAGGCGGTTGTGGGTGTCATATTGGGCATAACTAATCACTGTTCACTAATCACTATTCACCAATTAATGAATATTAGACCTTACACACAATTCTATAAAAGCATTTTCCCGTTTATCGCGGGATTTGCTTTTGTTGGAGTGAAGGCATTTGGTGTTTTTTGGGGCTTCTTTTTCTTTCTCACCATTGCTTTAGGGTTTGGTTTTGTAGGATTTCAAACCTTTTATAAAAACGAATGGTATGCCTATCAAAATATGGGCATAACAAAATGGCAACTATTTAAAGGTTCCTTTATCATCAACTTAATACTCGGACTTCCTATATTCATTATTTTATTTCTTCTTTTCTTCTTTATCATTGGCGACTTTAATCTTACATAGCGCAACAAAGGCTTTTAAAAAAAAGCAGGTCCTTAAAGAAGTTTCTTTTACACTAGAAACAGGAGCTATTATGGGACTTTTTGGACGAAATGGCTGTGGAAAGTCTACTTTGTTGAAACTGCTCTTCGGAAATATGAAAGCCGACACTATAGCATTAGAAATAAATGGGCATGCTGTTAAAATTTCCGAAGTAATTCCAAAACAACTTATTGCATACCTACCACAACATCCTTTCTTGCCGAAACAAACCAAAGTTCGAGACGTGATTGTAATGTTTCATAGTGATGAAAAAGCACAAGATCGGATTTTTTATGACCCACATATTGCTACAATGACTGCAAAGAATGTGGGAGATTTATCTTTAGGAGAAACCAAGTATTTGGAAGTGGTTTTGTTAAGTCATTTACCACACCCTTTCTTAATGTTAGACGAACCCTTTTCTATGGTAGAACCACTACACAAAGAAAAATTAAAAACCTATCTAAGCGAATTAAAATCTAAAAAAGGGATTTTAATCACAGATCACTATTACCAAGATGTGCTTGAAATAAGCAACCAAAATATGGTGATTAAAGATGGAGTTGGCATTCCTATAAACACAAAAGAAGATTTAAAAAAATACAAGTATTTATCAAAAGAAGGGTGAAGATAATTTGAAAATGTGTGGATTTTAAAATGTAACAATTAGCCACTATTTCCCCTATCAGCGGGAGAGGGTTTGGGATTTTGAAGATGAAAATTATCTTTTCTGAAATATTACAGCTCGATTAAACACTAATAAAAAGACCCTTTGTCTCTTTGTCCCTTTGTCCCTTTGAAACTTTAAAAATTTCTATAGAAGTCAAAAAATATTACTTTTAAACCATAAACAATAAACCACAAACTCAAACATGCACCTAGCCCAACTCAACCTAGCCGATGCCATTGCCGATATGGAGAGTCCGATTATGGCTGATTTTGTAAATAATACAGACCGTATAAATGCCTTAGCTTCAAAACACCCAGGCTATGTTTGGAGTTTAGAAGAACGTCCTGAAGCAGAAAAAGAAGATCGTGTTACTGTTTTTGGAAAAGAAAGTTTGTTAGTCAACATGACCGTTTGGAAAAACAGAGAGACCTTATTTGATTTTGTATACAAAACGGCCCATAAAGACATCATGGTTCGAAAAAAAGAATGGTTTGCAAAAATGCCCAAGATGCATATGGTGCTCTGGTATGTTTCAGAAGGACACCAACCCACGATTAGTGAAGGAAAAGAACGTCTTGAATATCTGAGAAAGCATGGCGAATCTGAATATGCGTTCAGTTTTAAAAGCAAGTTTTAAAAAGTCTTCTTTAGTAAAACTAAAAATGTCACCCTAAGACAAGCTCAGGGTGACAAAATATCTTGCTGTAAAAAAGATTATTTCTTATCAGCTGCTTTTGTAGCTTTCTTTTTCGCTGGTGCTTTTTTTGCAGGCTTTTTTGCAACCTTTTCTTCCGAAACTTCCTCCTCTAATACCTCAGCTTCTTCTGTAGGTTCTGAGAAATCTGTGATGCCGTTTTTCACCAAAAGGTTGTACCATTGCACTACCTTTTTGATATCACTTGGGTATACGCGTTCTTCATCATAGTCTGGTAAAATCTCAAAAAAGAATTCTTCCAATTCAATTTTTGGGACTTTATGATTGATGGTTTCTTTACCATCTTCTTTTGTAGCAATCTTCTCAAAAATTGCACGAAGTGGCACCTCTTCAGTAAGGGTGTAGATAGCAATTTCAGAAAGTAAGCTTACGTTATGACGCGCACTAACACTTATTTTTTTGTTGTCTAATAAAGACTCTGCCAAAAAACCACTTCGGGTTTGTTGGGTTAGTTTATATAAACCTGGCTTTCCTGAAATTGATAAAACTTTTTCTAAACTCATATATGTGAACTCTTTTAATGTATTGCTGAAATTTTAAAATTTCCGGAGCATATAGCACTCCAATTTAAAATCGCGCAAAGATGTTTTGAAATTTTGTGATATGCAACCGTTTAACGTTTCTTTTTAGCATTCGGGAAGCGCATTCTGTAATCTGCTTTGGCTTTTCCTTTGCTAATGTTGGTTAATTTACCTTTGATTAAACGCTTTTTTAAAGAAGAAAGTTTGTCTGTAAACAAAATACCTTCAATATGATCGTATTCATGTTGGATAATTCTAGCAATAATTCCTGAATATTTCTCGGTGTGCTTTTTGAAATTTTCATCGTAATATTCGATGGTAATATCGGGTTGTCTAAACACATCTTCACGAACATCTGGAATACTCAAACACCCTTCATTAAATCCCCACTCATCGCCTTCTTCTTCTAGAATAGTAGCATTGATAAAGGTCTTTTTAAAACCCTCTAACTCTGCAAACTCTTTGGCATCCATTTCGTCCTCATCTGCAAACGGACTTGCATCCACTAAGAAAATACGAATGGGCAAGCCAATTTGTGGCGCTGCTAAACCTACACCACTAGCGGCATACATGGTCTCGTACATATTTTCTAGCAATATATCTAGTTTCGGATAGTCTTTAGGGATCTCCTTACATTCTTTACGTAATACAGGATCGCCATAGGCTACAATTGGTAAAATCATTTTTTAATGTTTATTATTTAATGTTTAATGAATATTATTTACTTAACTATCTTTTTTAAAGTCAGTAAATAATACATTAAACCTTATAGAGATATTGTTGTAATATTATCGTTGCACTTATTTCATCAACAAGAGCCTTGTTTTGTCTTTGTTTTTTTTTGAGTCCGCTATCAATCATGGTTTGAAAAGCCATTTTACTGGTATAGCGTTCGTCAACTCGCACGATAGGAATCTTCGGAAATTTCACATTAAATCCTTTGATAAAATTTTGAATATTCCCCTCAACACTTGAGGCAGTACCATCTTTCTGTGTTGGCTCTCCAATGACGATGGTATCTACCGTTTCGTTGCAAAAATAAGTGCTTAAAAAAGGCATCAAATCATGCGTATCTACTGTGGTAAGTCCAGAGGCAATTAGTTGTAACTCATCTGTCACTGCGATGCCCGTGCGTTTTGTACCGTAATCTATGGCGAGTATTCTTCCCATTTTGGCTGCAAAAATAAGGGATTATACTATAGTATGCTACTTATGATGGATTTAATGATTGAGCTCATTATATTTGCATTCAAAGTATCAAAAAACAACAATACCTTACCCTATGAAAGACCTTCAAAATATTATAGAAAAAGCCTGGGACGATCGCTCTTTATTATCCCAACCAGAAACCATTGACGCCATAAGAGAAGTAGTACGCTTATGTGATGAAGGAACGTTACGTTGTGCAGAACCAACAGACGATGGTTGGCAAGTAAACGAATGGGTAAAGAAAGGTGTGGTGTTGTACTTCCCTATTCAAAAAATGGAAACATTGGAGGCAGGAATTTTTGAATACCATGATAAAATTCCCCTAAAAAGAGGCTATGAAGCCAAAGGAATTCGAGTAGTGCCAAACGCTGTAGCACGTCACGGAGCATACATTAGCAAAGGTGTTATCATGATGCCTAGTTACGTAAACATTGGAGCATACGTAGATGAAGGTACTATGGTAGACACTTGGGCTACCGTTGGAAGCTGTGCCCAAATTGGAAAAAATGTACACCTAAGTGGAGGTGTTGGTATTGGAGGAGTTTTAGAACCCTTACAAGCAGCACCCGTAATTATTGAAGATGGTGCCTTTATTGGTTCAAGATGCATTGTTGTAGAAGGAGTACGCGTAGAAAAAGAAGCAGTATTAGGTGCTAATGTCGTATTAACCATGAGCACTAAAATTATAGATGTAACTGGAGATACTCCAGTTGAAACCAAAGGAGTAGTTCCGGCACGTTCTGTAGTTATTCCGGGAAGCTATACCAAAAAATTTCCAGCAGGTGAATTTCAAGTACCCTGCGCTTTGATAATTGGAAAACGTAAAGAAAGCACCAATAAAAAAACCTCACTAAACGATGCCTTACGCGAGTATGATGTAGCGGTGTAGTTCTGGTTTGTGGTTTGTGGTTTGTGGTTTGTGTAAAATTAAAAACTTTGCTCAAAAACATCCCCCTAGCCCTCCCGATTTAAAATCGGGACAGGCTCTTCAAAGGGGGAATCCCAGATATTTTACTTTAATCTAAATCAAAAACCACCCAGCAACAACCCTCTAGCAGCTAGTCTGCCTTGTGCAGCAAGCAGACTAAGCGGTCTAATAAAAACTTCAATTTCTCCCGAAGTTTCAGGATCAGTTTCGTCCTGAAAACTTTCGGGATCGATTTCAAACCCCTATATTTAGCATACAATTTCATTGCTATGAAACGTATCGCTATTCTTAGTATAGTACTTCTCCTCCTGCCTCTAACTTTTCTAGGGCAAGAAGTAGATGTTTTTTCTCAATTTAACGGACGATACGATTATCTAGCGTTTGGAAACACACTAAACACAGGAGAAAACACTGGTGCAGATCCGCCAACTCCTTGTGAAATCTTAACAACAAGTAGTGCAAATTTTGAACTACAACCAGGCCAAGAGCTTATTGCTGCCTATCTCTATTGGGCAGGCTCTGGAACTGGTGATCTCGAAATAACGCTTAACGGAACGCCAATAACAGCAGAACGTACTTTTGAAGATTCAATGCCTAACGGATTGGTTTATTTTGCAGCTTTTGCAGATGTTACTTCCTTATTGGAAAGTACTGGAAATGGCCCCTATACCCTAGCCGATTTAGACCTAACAGATGTCATTGCTGAGTACTGCGGAAATACAACAAACTTCGGCGGATGGGCAATTACTGTTATTTATGAGGATGCTACTCTACCTCTAAACCAAGTGACAGTTTTTGATGGTTTAGAAAGTGTTTCATCGACAAATACAAACCTTACTATAAATCTTACAAATATCAACGTATTAGATAATGAAGGTGCTAAAATTGGATTTTTGGCCTGGGAAGGTGACCAATCACTAGCCGTTAATGAAACCTTACGCATCAATGGAAACATTATTAGCAATCCGCCATTAAATCCAGCAGACAATGCTTTTAATGGCACCGATAGTTTCACAGGAAATGAAAGTATTTATAACATGGACATCGATTTCTATTCTATTGAAAACAACATAAGTCCAGGAGATACAAGCGCAGTAATTGATTTAACATCGGGACAAGATTTTGTAATGATTAATAATATCATAACCGTGCTAAATTCTCAACTTCCAGATGCTACCATTGCCATTGATGCTATAGATGGTGGAACAGATTGCGGAGATAGAACACTAGAAATTGAATACACCGTTTTTAATGTAAACTGTACAGACGAACTTCCTATCAACACACCCATTGCCTGGTATGCAGATACCACACTTATAGGTCAAAGTGAGACCACTACAGTGATTCCTATTGATGGTCAAGAAAGTGGGAACATTACTATCACGGTTCCCGCAACAATTCCAGCCGATTTCGAACTCAATGTTTTTGTAGATGACACGGGTACTGGTTCAGGTATTGTTCCTGAAATTGTAGAAGACAATAATCAAGATACCGCAACCATTCATTTACTTGAATTCCCAGATCTTAGTCAGTTACAAGATCTAGAAGTTTGCGATGCTGTGGGTATCGAAAGTTTCGATCTTACCGAAGCGATTGTAAACATTGACCCAGAGTTACTTATTAGCTTTCATCTATCGCAAATAGACGCAGAGAACAATAATAATCCTATCGCAGATCCAACTAATTTCATCAACACAGAAAATCCCCAAGACATTTTTGTTCGAGCAGATAATGAAGAGTGTCAAATTGTTGATTTCTTTGTTATTGAAGTTATTGTTTGTCCCTTACCCGATGCTACAATTACCATCAACAATAATCTTAATGCCTGCAGAAAACGTGATTTGGAAGTACAATTTACGGCATATAACATACAAGGAACGGGACCACTTCCCGCAAACACGCCCATTGCTTTTTATATTGATGGCGCCTTAGTAGGGCAATCACAAACACAAGAAATTATTCCTATTGGAGGAAGTGAAGATGACATTGTTTTTATTACACTTGATGATGCTACACCAAATACGTTTGATCTCCTTGCTGTTATTGATGACGATGGTACAAGTCAAGGCATTGTAGAAGAACTTGATGAAACCAACAACGAATTTACAACTCAGGTAATATTCGATTCGATACCGCCCATAGAAATGCTTCCTGATTTACTCGAATGTGATGCAGGATTTAATATGGGTACTTTTGACCTTACCGTTCAAGACTCGCTTATCAGTGCAGACCCAGATGTTATTATTAGGTATTACACCTCACCAGATAATGCTTTGTTAGGATTGTTTGAAATTGAAAACCCAGAAGCCTACCAAAGCTCGGGAGGAGATCAAGAAATATTTGTTCGACTCGATACTACTATTTGTTTTGCTATAACTTCTTTTTGGGTACGCACCGAAAACTGTCCGCCTTTTATCCCGCAAGGCTTCTCGCCTAATGGAGATAACATCAACGACGAATTTGAAATTTCAGGACTACTCAACATTTATGAAAATTTCGAACTTAAAATTTACAGTAGAGAAGGCAATCTTATTTACACGGGTGGAAATAATCAAGGGTTCTGGGGTGGTATTCCTAACACAGGCTTGTTATATAAAGACCAACTCGTTCCTGTGGGTACTTATTATTATGTGCTTTTCTTGAACGATCCAGAGATGCCAGATCCTTTGGTTGGATTTGTCTATATCAATTATTAATAGTTAATATTTCAGAAAAAAATATCTTTGTTTAAAAACAAATCTATGAAAAAGCTCCTATTCCTAACCGTTATTGCAATGCTAAGCACTTCGGCCTTTAGTCAAGAAAATGATAAAGAAGATTATTTATTTGCAAACGCTGGGTACATCACCTTCAATATTTTATCTCCAATTAATTTTGATATGCCGAGATATCGTTTTGGGTATGTACATAGTTTTAATGAAAAAATTAGAGCGAGTTTAGATGTTGGGTATGGCTCAGATGCAATTACATATAGAGGTCTCGAAGATTTTATAAGTACAGACAGACAAGACTATTCGTTGTTTGAAATAAGACCAGAAGTATACTATATTTTAAACCCAACGAAACCTGTGCAAATGCATATTGGATTAGAGGTATTCTACATCAACCACAATGAAACCATTTTAAATGACTACTACCAAGTAATTGATACCAATGAACAGGTACGTTATAGTCAAGCAGACATCAACAGACAAAAATATGGAAGCCATCTAAAGTTTGGAGCCTTTATTCCTTTTGGACGTGAAAGTAAAATGGGCATGAATATATATGGTGGAGTAGGCTTTCGTGTGAGAGACAACAGCTTTTCAAACATTCAGAACCCTGTAGATGGAGGTGGTAACTTTTTTGATGATGATGATTGGTTCACAGACCCATTTTTTCGCTATGAAGGAGCAACTACTGGGCTAAGCGTTGCACTTGGTTTTAAACTATTCTATAGATTGTATTAATCTGAAATTCCCTCACTCGAAATTTTTGAGGTTACTTTAAGAGTATCCTGTGGTCAAATTGGCTATTTTTGAGAGATATGAAATTCAACATTGTTTCAGACTTTACACCCACAGGAGACCAACCAGCCGCTATAAAATCTTTAGTAGAAGGCATTCACTCCAATGAGCAATACCAGACCCTTTTAGGAGTTACGGGTAGTGGAAAAACATTTACGGTTGCCAACGTCATTCAAGAGGTTGAAAAGCCAACCCTTATTCTCGCGCACAACAAAACCTTAGCGGCACAATTATATACAGAGTTTAAACAGTTTTTCCCAAACAATGCAGTAGAGTATTTTGTTTCATACTACGACTATTACCAACCAGAAGCATTTATCCCCACAAGCGGCGTTTATATAGAAAAAGATCTTTCTATCAACGAAGAAATTGAGGTCATGCGTTTGAGTACGACCTCTTCCCTCCTTTCGGGAAGACGTGATGTGATTGTGGTTGCCTCGGTTTCATGCCTCTATGGTATTGGAAACCCTGTAGAATTTCAGAAAAACGTCATCTCCCTAGAAAAAGGACAGATTATTTCAAGAACAAAACTCCTACATCAATTAGTCCAGGGTTTGTATTCTAGAACAGAAGCCGATTTTAATCACGGACAGTTTCGCATCAAAGGCGACACCGTAGATGTATTCCCAGGGTATGCAGACAATGCTTTTAGAATTCACTTTTTTGGAGATGAAATTGAAGAAATTGAGGCTTTCAATCCGTTAAATAATGATATTATTGAAACCTATGAACGTCTTAATATCTACCCAGCAAATATGTTTGTGACCTCGCCAGACGTTCTTCAAAATGCCATCAAAGACATTCAAGACGATTTGGTAAAACAGGTAGACTATTTTAAAGAAATTGGAAAGCATCTCGAAGCAAAACGACTCGATGAGCGTACCAACTTTGACTTAGAAATGATTCGAGAATTAGGCTATTGTAGTGGTATTGAGAATTATTCAAGGTATCTCGACGGACGCCTACCTGGAACACGCCCTTTCTGTTTACTAGACTTTTTTCCAGACGATTTTTTAATGGTAGTGGATGAAAGTCATGTGAGTATTCCACAAGTAGGTGCCATGTACGGTGGAGACAGATCTCGTAAAGAAAATTTGGTAGAATATGGCTTTAGACTTCCTGCTGCCATGGATAACAGACCCCTAAAGTTTGAAGAGTTTGAAGCCATGCAGAATCAGGTCATATACGTGAGTGCAACTCCAGCAGATTATGAACTAGAAAAAACAGGCGGTGTGTATGTAGAACAAATCATTAGACCCACCGGACTTTTAGACCCTCCAATAGAAGTACGTCCAAGTTTAAATCAAATAGACGATTTATTAGAAGAGATTCAAAAACGAGTCGAGTTAGACGAACGTGTTTTGGTAACCACCTTAACCAAACGTATGGCCGAAGAACTCACCAAATATATGGCGCGTGTAAACATTCGTTGTCGCTATATTCATAGTGATGTAGATACTTTGGAGCGTGTAGAGATCATGCAAGATTTACGATTGGGATTGTTTGATGTTTTAGTAGGTGTTAATTTACTTCGTGAGGGTCTCGATTTACCCGAAGTTTCTTTGGTAGCTATTCTAGATGCCGACAAAGAAGGTTTTTTACGCAGCGCTCGATCACTTACACAAACCGTAGGTCGCGCAGCACGTAATCTAAACGGGAAGGCTATTATGTATGCAGATAAAATTACAAAAAGCATGCAAAAAACCATTGATGCTACAGAATATAGAAGAAGCAAACAAATAGCCTACAACAAAGAAAATGGCATTACTCCTACCGCTATCAAAAAGAGTTTTGAAAACGCGCTTACAAAATCGAAACAAGAAGCCTATAGTTTTGAAAACGCCGACTCCCTTGCAGCAGCAGAACCAGAAGGAGAATACCTCACTAAAGCACAGCTTGAAAAGAAAATTAGAGACACGAGAAAGGCCATGGAAAAAGCTGCAAAAGAGCTAGACTTTATGATGGCTGCAAAACTTCGAGACAAAATAAAAGCGTTGCAGAAGACCAAAGATGAGCTGTTATAATTACCTCGGAAATTCTAGAGGGTTACCTACGGTGTTAGATTCCTAAAAAGTCGCCTTGGTTCTTCTTTTAATCTTCCTCTCAAACCGTTACATTTGTACCTATGAATTAATACAGTTTAATACTATATTTTCAATACAAGATACATTCGACCTATTTTTAATAAATTGAAAAAAAGTAAGCAGTATCAGTTACCAGATTTCAGGATATCAAAAATAAAACTGCAAACTGAAACTGAGCACTGAATACACATAAAAACATCGTTTTATCTAAATTATAAAAAACACCGCCCATGTTAAAAGCAGGAGTGCTAGGTGCTGGACACTTAGGAAAAATACATTTAAAGTTGCTCAAACAATCAACCAAATATGAATTGGTTGGTTTTTTTGATGCCAATCAAGAAGCAGCAAAAGCCATTGAGCAAGAGTTTGGTTACAAAAGTTTTCCTACCATGGAAGCGCTGATTGAAGCTTGTGATATGGTAGATGTGGTAACCCCAACAATTTATCATTACGATTGTGCTGAGAAAGTACTCAATGCCGGTAAACATCTCTTTATTGAAAAACCCATCACGCATACCGTAGCCGAAGCAGATGCGATTCGTGATTTGGCAAAGAAAAATGGAGTTCGCGGACAAGTGGGACAGGTAGAACGTTTTAATCCGGCTTTTATGGCTGTAAAAGAAATGATCGACAAGCCTATGTTTATTGAAGCGCACAGGTTGGCAGAATTCAATCCTCGTGGCACCGATGTTTCTGTAGTACTCGATTTAATGATTCATGATATAGATGCAATTTTAAGTGTCGTAAAAAGTGATGTTAAAAAAGTACATGCAAGCGGCGTAACTGTAATTAGCGAAACACCAGACATTGCCAATGCACGTATTGAGTTTGAAAACGGATGTGTTGCCAATTTAACCGCCAGTCGTATTTCTATGAAAACAATGCGTAAAGCACGATTTTTCCAGAAAGACGCCTACATCTCTGTCGATTTCTTAGAGAAAAAATGTGAGGTGGTAAAAATGAAAGACGCACCAAAAAATCCAGACGATTTTGCCATGGTCTTGACCAATGCAGAAGGCGTAAAAAAACAAATCTATTTTGACAATCCAGAAGTAGCACCAAACAATGCTATTCTAGACGAACTTAATAGTTTTGCAGATGCTATTGCAGCTGATAAAACACCAGAAGTTTCTTTAACACAAGGAGCAGAAGCACTAAGAGTTGCAATGCTTATTATAGATAATTTTAAGTCATTATAGTTTTTGTCAGGTTGCCCGCGAAGTGTCGGGACGAAACCTACTATTATAACTAAATTTAAATAACCAAGTAGAATAGATTTCCGCCTTTGCGGAAATGAAAAATAAATTTTTCAATGAAAAACGTAGCTGTAATTGGAGCAGGAACCATGGGAAATGGAATCGCCCACACTTTTGCACAAAAAGATTATAAAGTTCAATTAATTGATGTTTCGCAAGCATCTTTAGATCGTGGTATGGCAACCATTGCCAAGAATCTTGACAGAATGGTAGCCAAAGAAAGAATTACGGAGGCTGACAAAGAACGAACGTTGAATAACATCACAACATTCACAGATCTAAAAACAGGTGTTGAGTATGCAAGTTTGGTAGTTGAAGCAGCTACAGAAAACTTAGAGCTTAAACTAAAAATATTTAGAGATCTTGAAGCATTTTGTCCAGACGACACTATTCTAGCTAGTAACACTTCTTCGATTTCTATCACGCAAATTGCTGCAGTAACTTCTAGACCAGAAATGGTGATTGGAATGCACTTTATGAATCCTGTGCCTATCATGAAATTGGTAGAGATCATTAAAGGATACAGCACAAGTGATGAAACCTATAAAACAATCGAAGACATTTCAAAAAACTTAGGAAAAGTTCCTGTAGAAGTGAACGATTACCCTGGATTTGTTGCCAATCGTATTTTAATGCCAATGATTAACGAAGCCATAGAGACATTGTACAACGGTGTTGCTGGCGTAAAAGAAATTGATACCGTTATGATGTTAGGGATGGCACACCCAATGGGACCATTAGCCCTAGCAGACTTTATTGGATTGGATGTTTGTCTGTCTATTTTAAATGTAATGTATGACGGCTTTAAAAATCCTAAATATGCTCCTTGCCCCTTACTAGTAAACATGGTAATGGCAGGAAAATTAGGTGCAAAAAGCGGAGAAGGTTTTTATGATTACAGCGAAAACAGAAAAGCTGTTGATGTAGCGAAGATGTTTGTCTAGAGAAGACGTTAGTCGTTGGTCTTTAGACGTTAGATACATTTTAAAACGACCAAAGACCAAAGACCAAAGACCAAAAAATGGCAAAAATAATTCCTTTTAAAGCAGTACGTCCCACCCGAGATAAGGTTAGTCTTATTGCGGCAAGGTCTTATGATACCTATACGCCAGAACAACGAGAAGCTCGCTTACGAGATAATCCTTTTTCGTTTTTACATATTGTAAACCCCGGGTATAAATACTCACAGGTGACCAATGGTAAAAAAAGGTACAAGCTAGTACGAAATAGATACCAAGAATTTAAAGAAGATGGTATTTTCATGCAAGAAGAAACACCCTCTTTTTACGTGTATAAAATTGTAAATAGAGATGGGCATGAGTTTAATGGCATTATTGCAGCTGCTAGCACAGAAGACTACGAAAATGATCGTATTAAAAAACACGAAGACACCTTAGAGTTTAAAGAAAAAACTTTTGTTAAGTATCTTAAGACTGTAGGTTTTAACGCGGAGCCTGTACTCCTCACCTATCCCGATCACGAGGGCTTAGATAGCTTGATCCATACGGTAATGCAACGCCGAGCTGAGTATGAATTTACTACGACCTACAAAGATACCCACTACCTTTGGCCGGTCAACGAAAGTGATTTGATTTCTAAAATTTCCGAAGCCTTTAAGAGCATGCCCAACATCTACATTGCAGATGGGCATCACCGAAGTTCATCATCTTTTTTATTGTCGAAAAAACTTCAAAAAGAAAACGAACAACACGTAGGAGATGAAGCTTATAATTATTTTATGAGCTATCTAATTCCTGAAAGTGATTTAAAGATTTACGAGTTTAACAGACTTATTAAAGATTTAAACGGACTTAGCAAAGATGAGTTTTTGATCCAATTAGATGAGTGGTTTCGCATTGAAAATAGAGGGCAAAACTTTTACAAGCCCTCAAAAAAACATCATTTTAGCATGTATTTAGATGGTGATTTTTACTCGCTATACCTTAGAAAAGATTATTACAAAATAAATAATGCGCTCGATGCATTAGACACTCATATCTTATTTAAGTTAGTGTTAGATCCAATTTTAGGCATCAAAGATGTGCGTAACGATACTCGTATAGAGTATGCAGATGGAAAAAAAGATATGGCTTTTGTGAAAACTGCTGTAGATACACAAGACTTTGTAGTTGGATTTGGGATGCTTCCTGTTACCACAGAAGAAATGAAACAAATTGCAGATGAAGGTTTAAAAATGCCTCCAAAGAGCACCTACATAGAACCCAAACTTAGAAGCGGGATTACCATTTACGAGTTTTAGCATTTGATATGAGTATTTCAGAAAACATTCAAAAATACAAGGCAGCATTACCCGAAGATGTGACACTTGTAGCGGTTTCAAAAACCAAGCCTGTAGCAGATTTAATGGAAGCCTACAATGCTGGACAACGCATTTTTGGCGAAAATAAAATTCAGGAAATGGCTGCTAAATGGGAGGAAATGCCCAAAGACATTGAATGGCACATGATTGGTCATGTACAAACCAATAAGGTGAAATACATGGCGCCTTTTGTGGATTTAGTGCATGCCGTTGATAGTTTGAAATTACTAAAAGAGCTCAACAAACAAGCCGCCAAACATAACAGAAGTATTAAGTGCTTGTTACAACTAAAAATTGCTGCAGAAGACAGTAAATTTGGGATGAATGAAGAAGATATGGTTGCTTTATTAGCTTCGGAAATTTTAGAAACATTGCCCCACGTAAAAATTGTAGGGCTCATGGGAATGGCTACCTTTACAGAAGACACAGCTCAAATTGAAACAGAATTTGCAACACTAAAAACTGTCTTTGCAACACTAAAAGAACACTATCCTAAACTCACTGTTATAAGTATGGGAATGAGTGGAGATTACGAACTTGCCATCTCACAAGGAAGTAACATGGTACGCATTGGAAGTTCTATTTTTGGGCATAGAAATTATAACTAAATAGTATATTGGAATACGCAATTTTAGACATAGAAACCACTGGTGGGAAATACAATGAAGAGGGCATTACCGAAATTGCTATCTACCGCTTTGACGGTGACAAAATTGTAGATCAATTTGCGAGCTTGGTAAATCCAGAGCGCCCAATACAACCCTTTGTTGTAAACCTTACTGGTATTAATAATGAAATGCTACGCAATGCTCCAAAGTTTTATGAGGTTGCAAAACGTATTATAGAAATTACCGAAGGCGCTATTATAGTAGCTCATAATGCCCAATTTGACAATAGAATTCTCACCACAGAATTTGACAGACTTGGATATAACTTCGATAAAGAAAATCTCTGTACTGTAGAACTCGCACAACAATTATTGCCTGACATGGCTTCGTATAGTCTTGGAAAACTAGTGCGCTCTTTAGGAATACCTATTACAGATAGACACCGTGCACAAGGCGATGCCCTAGCAACGGTAGAGCTTTTTAAACTACTCCTACTCAAGGACAGTAAAAAGGAAATTGTGCAACAGTTTGTAAAAAAGGATCCAAAAAGACAGGTAGACAAAAAATTACTCAACCTTATTAAAGCTGCTCCAACAGCTACAGGAGTGTATTATATGCATCGAGAAGATGGTAAAATAATTTACATAGGTAAGAGCAAGAACATACAAAAAAGGTTGACGCAGCACTTTACCAACGATAATAGAAAATCAAAAAAAATACAAAAGGAAGTCAGCGCCGTAACGTATGAAAAAACTGGCAGCGAATTGATTGCGTTGCTGAAGGAAAGTGAGGATATTAAAAATCTAAAACCCATTTACAATAGAGCTCTTCGCAAAAGAAAGTACTTGAGCCAACTTGTGTCTTTTGTGGATGATAATGGATATATCAACCTACGTATTGAAAAAGCAGATGCTCGCAAAAAAGCAATCACAACTTTTAGTAATTTCAATGCAGCGAAGAGCACCTTAGAGAGAATCTCTGGTGCCTATGCGCTTTGCGAAAAACTAACAGGTTTACAAAAAATAAACAATGCTTGTTTTGGGTACGGCATTAAAGAATGTCAAGGCGCTTGTATTCAGAAAGAAAGTCCTGAGAGTTACAATAAAAAAGTAACCCAATTCTTAAAAGATAATAGTTATGAAAATCAACACATGCTGGTGATTGATAAAGGCCGGAACCATGATGAACGCTCTGTAATTTTAATTGAACATGGAATTTATAAAGGTTTTGGGTTTTATAGTTTAAACCACCAAATCACAAAGCCTGAGATTTTAAAGTCTATCATTCGACCAATGGAAAATAACAGAGATGCTCAGCATATTTTACAATCCTATTTAAGGAAACGAAAGGTGATTAAAACGATAAAACTAGATGCAAATTCTAAAAGTTTATAGAAATTGCTGTACTTTTAGAAAGCAAAAACCAAGATATTGAGCAGTTCTAAATCAAGTCTACGTAGTAAACTACACACAATTATTACTGAAGCAGATACCCCTATGGGAAAACTGTTTGATGTGGTATTGCTTATCCTTATTGTGGTAAGTGTCATTCTAGTAATGCTCGAAAGTGTTGCTTCTATCGATAACAAATATCACGACCTTCTGTATTATGGAGAATGGATCATTACTATCTTTTTTACTGTTGAGTATATTTTGAGAATTATTACTGTAAAAAAGCCCTCTAAATACATCTTTAGTTTTTATGGTATTATTGACTTTCTTTCTACAATTCCGTTGTACTTATCTTTTATTTTAGCAGGAACCAATGCCCTTCTTGCAGTAAGAGCTTTACGACTTTTACGTGTCTTTAGAATTCTAAAAATTACACGTTACCTAGGAGAAGCAAACAAGCTAAACAAAGCGCTCCGAGATAGTAGGCCTAAGATATTGGTGTTTTTATTTGCAGTACTTATTCTCTCTATTATTGCTGGTACGTTAATGTACCTTATAGAAGGAGAAGAAAGTGGTTTTGTAAGTATCCCAGTAAGTGTTTATTGGTGTATTGTAACACTGACCACAGTAGGCTTTGGTGATATAGCCCCCGTTACTCCGATGGGGCAATTTATTGCAGCAGTCATCATGATTATGGGGTATGGCATCATTGCAGTACCTACCGGAATTGTAAGTGCAGAATATGCTAGTAACAAAAAGCCTAAGCTTGATGATCCCGATTACATCCATGTAAACACACAGTCTTGTATCAATTGTAATGCAAAAAACCATCGGGACGACTCCGAATTTTGCCACAAATGTGGAACCTCTTTAGAAATAGACGTTTCAGAATAACATGTCAAAAAAACCACTTCTTATTTGTGTTGTTGGTGCTACTGCCATAGGCAAAACAGCACTTAGCATTGCACTTGCAAATGCCTTTGACACCGAAATTATTTCGGCAGATTCTCGTCAGTTTTATAAAGAAATGGAAATAGGTACTGCGGTCCCCTCTAGAGAAGAACTTGCTGCTGCAACGCATCATTGCATTCAACATAAAAGTATTTTTGACACCTATACCGTTGGTGATTTTGAACGAGAAGCACTACAAAAATTAGAATATATATTTACAAAGCGACCTATCGCCATCTTGGTAGGAGGATCTGGTCTGTATGTAGATGCCGTTGTTAAAGGATTAGATCAATTTCCTAACATTTCAGAAGAAATACGAATAGCACTCAATAAAAAGCTAGACCACGAAGGTATTGAAACCTTACAACAAGAACTACAAAAAGTAGATCCTGTGCACTACAACAACATGGACATAGAAAACCCCAGAAGAGTTATTCGAGCACTAGAAATTTACAGAGGAACAGGAAAACCGTATTCCTCTTTTCTAACAGCTAAAGCAGCACAAAGAAATTTTGACACTTGTTATGTAGGACTCACTGCAGAGAGGCCTATTATGTACGACCGTATTAATAAAAGAGTCGACATCATGATGGAACTTGGTTTGTTAGATGAAGTAAAAAACCTATACCCTAACAGAGCTTTAAACGCGCTTCAAACGGTTGCCTACAGAGAATTGTTTCAATATATGGAAGATACGTTTACGCTAGAGCAAGCCATAGAAGAAATTAAAAAAAACACCCGTCGTTTTGCAAAACGTCAAGGTACTTGGTTTCGAAAAAACGAACAGATACAATGGTTTGACTACACGACTCCTTATCAAGAAATCATTGCTGCTATAAAAGAAAAAAACGCCCTGTAAATAGGGCGTTTATCACACTTAAAAATATCCTATTTAGTTTTCTACTTCGCTTTTTACAACCAAGCGGAAACCTTCACCATGAATATTGATTATCTCTACATCATCTTCTTTATTCAGGTACTTACGCAATTTTGCAATGTAGACATCCATACTTCTAGAGGTAAAATAATTGTCATCTCTCCAGATTTTGGTAAGTGCCAATTCTCTTGGCATTAAATCATTTTTGTGCAAAGCAAGGAGACGCAATAACTCATTTTCTTTTGGAGAAAGCTTTACAGGATCTCCATTGTTAAATGTAAGAAAACGTAGTTTAGAGTTTAAAAAGAAATTTCCAATTTGAAACTCAAACTGCTTGCTGTCTGCTATAGAATCTGTGGCTTTACGCTGTATGATTGCTTTTATTTTCATTAAGAGTACTTCACTATCAAATGGCTTGTTTAAGTAGTCGTCTGCTCCTACTTTGTATCCTTTTAACACATCTTCTTTCATTGCCTTAGCAGTCAAGAAAATGATAGGCACATCTTCATTTTTTTCGCGTATTTCTTTTGCCAATGTAAACCCATCTTTGTATGGCATCATGACATCTAAAATACATAGATCGTAATCGTCTTTTTTAAATTTTTCAAAACCTTCCATACCATTTTTTGCATGAATCACATTATAGTCATTCATGGTAAGGTAATCTTTAAGGACTGTCCCAAAGTTTGGATCGTCCTCTACTAGCAATATTTTTTTATTTTCTGTTTCCATATATTAAGATATTAAGTGTAATTTAATTATAAATGTACTTCCTTTCCCTTGTTCACTTTCAACACTAATTTTAGCATCGTGATCATCAAGTATTTTTTTAACGTATGACAATCCAAGACCATGGCCTTTTACGTTGTGTATATCTCCTGTAGATACACGGTAAAACTTTTCAAAAATTTTCTTTTGAGATGCTTTACTCATTCCAATTCCTTGATCTTGTATTTTTAATACAATGGTATCTTTTACATTCTCTGTATAGATATTAATCTTTGGCGAACCTTCTGAATACTTCACTGCATTGTCTAAAATATTAACAATCACATTTGTAAGATGCGAATCATTTACATAGACATCATCTTTTAACGCTCCAAAATGCCCTTTTATATAGCCTCCGTTATCTTCAACTATAAGACTAATATGTGATATAGAGTCTTCAATAATATGATGTAAATTACAATGCTCTTTAGGTAAATCAAGCTCATTTTTTTCAAGTCTTGAAATACGAAGCACATCTTCTACCTGCCCAAGCATTCTACCATTTTCATCACGAATCATTTTAATGTATTTGGTAAAAAAAGCCTCATTCCCTTTTACTTTAGGGTTTTTAAGTGCATCTAACGCTAAATTGATAGTAGCAATAGGTGTCTTAAACTCATGCGTCATGTTATTGATAAAATCATTTTTTATCTGTGCGATTTGACGCTGCTTTATTAGCTGACTTAAGGCACTATAAAAAGCTATAAAAATAACACTCGTAAAAGCTAATGATAATACAGACATTCCTAGAATAGTAGACCAAACATCACGCTCTTGTTCGTAAAAATTTACGTAAAGCTGGTAACCATCATTCACATCATTGTTTTCAAAGAGCGGTACTCTAAATGTTGTTTCTGGAGAAATATCAAATTTTTTGGAGCGCACTTTTGTTGCCAAATTATTGCTGTACACTGCAAATTGAAATCTAGATTTAATTCCTCTTTCCCGTAATTGTCTTGAAATACTCTCTTCTATTTCGGTAGCAGTCACTCTTCTATGCAGCGGAGTGTTTGCAGAAATATTACCAAAGGCATTTTCAAACTGCTTACGTTCATAATCCTTTAGTCTCGCAAAAGACTCTGTCTTTACAATTTGCTCACCAGAGCCATCAACATTTTCTAAAACTTTTTGAGTTTTGGTTTTGCTTGTTACTTTTTTAAAAACAATGCTATCTATTTCTGTATCTAAAAAGCTAGTTGACAGCTTGTAATCTTCTTCTAAAATCCCGTCAGAAAATATAAAAGAATCGTTCGATTTGTCGCTGTTAATTTTATAAATCAACTCACTAATACTGATACTCTCTGGAGTTCCTGCTTCAGATAAAAAATTACTATAAATATCATAGTACTTTTCAATTTCCTGTAACTCTATCTCTTCTGCCGTATTTACAAGTACTTGTCTTACATTAGAAACAAATTGAGTTTCCTTGTTATCATAAGAGTTTGAAATCCAATACCATTGCACGAAAATAATCCCTAAAAGAGAAAGTGCCATCAACGCAACCAATAAGCCAAAGAGCTTTTTGTCCATCTCTCAAAAGTAAGATTTTAACATTTAGTGCATCTTGTGTTTAACCAAATGTTAACAGAATAAGATTAGCCTTTTTAGACACAAGCCTTTTGAAGTTCTTTATGCAATTTTTCAACCTGCTTTTTTGTAGATTTTAAGTCTGTGTTTTCAATCACATAGGTTGCCAATGAAATTTTCTTTTCGTCATCCCATTGATTTCGCATTCGGTTTGCAACAGCTTCCTCTGTAACACCGTCTCTTTGCATCACTCTTTCCAGCCTAATTTCTTTTGGGGCTGTCACCAAAATAGTAGCATCGCATTGCTTGTATCCATCATTTTCAAACAAAATGGCAGCTTCTTTAATACAATAAGACGCGTCTTTCTTTTTTACCCATCGTTTAAAATGCGAAGCAACCTTAGGATGAATAATCGCATTCATCCCTTCTAATAATGCAGGATCATTGAAAATTTTATTCGCAATAAATGCTTTATTAGGAGTACCTTGATCATAGGCTTCTTCTCCCAATAATGCAATCACTCTACGTTTTACAATTTTAGAAGAAACCAACATTTTTTTAGCCTCAATATCTGCAATATATATTGGAATGCCCAACTCTTGAAACATAGCAGCAATAGTGGATTTCCCACTACCAATGCCTCCGGTAAGTCCTATAATTTTCATTTAAAAAATAATAAATCAATTTTTTTGGTTTCCATTTCTATCCCAGTAATATGCTCAGGTTGCTCCTTGATAACAGGTATCATAAAATTGTCTTCTTGATTTCTAGATCTATAATCGCATACAATCTTAAAGTCATTTGCAGAGACATCTTTAAATTTTTCAATCGGGACATTAAAAGCCACTTTTACAGTTGCCGGCAATAATTTAAAACTTCCTTCTAGAGGCTGATTAATCATTGTAATTGGCACCATGACAATTTTTTGTGAATACTCTGCTACATTTTGATGCACCTCAACCATTGCTGGTGATACGGTCACAGTAGTATCAGACCAAGCTTTAATAGCAACATTTTGTGTAATGGCTTCGGAAATATCCTTCATCACTATACTTGCTGTTTCTACAAAATGTAAGGTATCCAACACCATCTTAGCGCCTGTTATTGTTACTGAATCTGGCTTCACTATCATTGCACCTAAAGCATCAAACCCCATATCATAGGTAACTGATACATTGGGGCGTACGGGCACTTTCTTAAAATTTAAACGCTCAAGTGTAACCACAATTTCCTGCAATGACAATTGTGTAATACGTCCATCACTCACCACTTGATTTAAAATCAATTTTTCTAATGCCGCGGCATCTATGGTTACTTTTTGAGCACCTTCATCTTGAAAAGCTGCAACATCAATACTTACCGTTGGTTTTTTAATAGCATAATTCAAAAACTCAAAACGAGTCGCTACAAGATTAAAAGATACCTCTTTAGGATTATCCTTTGAAAGCATTGTCCCATCTGGAATATTCGTGTAAGAAATAGTTGCCGCCACAAAAGCGACATCTTGCTTTGAAAACTTGGTCAGCACCCAAAATACTGAAGCCAAAAACAAAAAGACAAAAAAGGCTTTTAGTTTTGTATTCTTAAAAGGGTTTTTTAGGGTTGCTGACATACGATGAAACTTGTTGTAAATTACTTAAAAAATAACATTGGAAATTGTTTCTCCGGATCTTTTTGCAACCAATGTACATAAAAAGTACTCTTTAAGAAACCTAGTCCATATCCAAAAAATTGTATAAACATAGCACGCACCGCCATAATGCCTATCTGTAAACTTCCTGTTTTTCTGGTAGCATCTACACCAATAATAGCAACATAGCTAAGCAGTGGTATCAAAAACCACCAAGAAACAAAAACTGCTAGTAAAACAGAACCCAATACAAAGCCAACAAACAAGGTTGGAAACCAAAAAGTGATCTTAGCTGCTTCTGGATGCCATTTGTTAAGAATGGGACGCACCATACCAAACTTTCGTACTTGTGTTTTAAAATTCTTCCAAGAAATACGGCGCTTATGAAACACTGCAGCATTGGGTATAAATGCGGTTTCAAATCCAGCCTTTTTTATACGCTGAGATAAATCTGGGTCTTCGCCGGGATGAATTTTTGCAAAGCCATTGGTAGCAGTAAAGGCTGCCTTAGAAATTCCCATATTAAAACTCCTAGGCTCAAATTTCTGTACACTTTTTTGATTGCCACGAATACCGCCTGTGGTCCAAAAAGATGTCATGGTATAGTTAATGGCTTTTTGTAAAGGGGTAAAACTATCATGTGCCGCATCAGCTCCTCCAAAACAATCTACATAATGGTCATTTAAAAAAGAACGCACCGTTTCTAGGTAATTCTCTGGCATTAACACATCACTATCTAATATGATAAAGTAATTTCCTTTGGCTTTTTTCATACCAAAGTTCCTAGAATCGCCAGGACCCGTATTCGGTTTTTGATAATATGAAATTTGCAAAGCATCCGTAAAGTCCTTTACTATAGCTTCAGAAGAAAGGGTCGATCCATCCTCAATAATAACGATTTCGAAAATTTCCGAAGTTTGCATACGCACAAAACTCTCCAACAGCTCCTTAATTTCTTGAGGTCTGTTATACACCGGAATAATAAACGAAAATTGTAAAGTCATGCTGTAAAGTTAATCAAAAAAACCACCTCAACTTTCGCCGAGATGGTTTGTTATATTGTGTGTTAGTAAACTACTCTTTCACAAAGGTTTCCATCACACCGTCGCTCACTCCCATATTCGAGAAGCCACCGTCGTTGAATAAGTTTTGTAGTGTAACGCGCTTTGTTAAATCACTAAACATAGCTACTGTGTAGTTTGCGCAATCTTCAGCTGTTGCGTTTCCTAGCGGACTCATTTTCTCTGCGTACGCGATAAATCCGTCAAATCCTTTTACACCTTGACCTGCAGTGGTTGGTGTCGGAGACTGTGAAATAGTATTGACACGTACTTTTTGGTCTCTTCCGAAGAAATACCCAAAACTACGCGCGATAGATTCTAGATAGGCTTTGTTATCTGCCATGTCGTTATAATCTGGAAATACGCGTTGTGCCGCCATATAGGTAAGCGCAACAATACTTCCCCACTCATTCATGGCGTTGTGATTGTACAATACACTCATGGTTTTATGAAAAGAAACCGCCGAAACATCCCAACCTTTGTGGGTCCAGTCGTAATTCTGACTCGTATAGTGATTTCCTTTACGCACATTCACCGACATCCCGATTGAGTGTAATACGAAATCTATTTTACCGCCTAAAATCTCCATAGACTTGGTCACCAAGTTTTCTAGATCTTCTACAGAAGTAGCATCTGCTGGAATAATTTCAGAACCTGTTTTCTCTGCCAAAGTTTTAATCTGACCCATTCGCATTGCAATAGGAGCATTTGTTAAGACAAAAGTTCCGCCCTCTTCATGCACTCTTTCTGCAGTTTTCCAAGCGATTGAATTTTCATCAAGGGCTCCAAAAATGATTCCTCTTTTTCCTTTTAATAAGTTATAAGACATCTTGTATACTATTAATGGTTGGTGTTTTTCTTTTATATAATGTAAAGATACAGTATCCTTTTTTAATTAAGTAACTCTTTTGCATTTGCCAAGGTAGTATCTGTAATATTTTTACCGCCTATCATTTGTGCAATTTCCACAATACGTTCTTCTTCTGTGAGTTGCTTTAAATGAGTTACAGTTGTGGTGTCTCGATCTTCTTTATATACTTTAATATGTTGCGCCCCCTTAGCAGCAATTTGTGGCAAGTGTGTAATACTAAGCAATTGCATATGCGCACTCATCTGCTCCATGATACTTGCCATTTTTAGGGCAATTTCTCCAGACACCCCAGTATCTATCTCATCAAACACAATAGTTGGTAGTTGCTTATACTGCGCCAAAATTGCTTTTATCGACAACATGATTCTACTCATCTCACCACCAGAAGCCACTTTCTTAAGCAGTCCAAAATTACTTCCTTTGTTGGCTGTGAAATACACCTCAACAATATCCTTTCCGTTCTTTTTAAAGGTTTCTGAAATGTTAATATCCACTTTAAATTGAGCATTGGGCAAGCCTAGGAGCGTCAAATATTCTACTAGTTTTTGTTGTAGACTAGGCACTACCGAAAGTCTGCTATCGTGAAGCTGCTTCGCTAGTTTTGAGAGACTTGCTACTGCTTCTTTTTTCTCGGCTTCCAACGCTTCTATGGTAGCATCCAAATGTTGCGTGGTATGTATTTTTGCACTTAGATCATTCTCAATGGCAATAAGTTCTGCCACCGAAGCTACACTGTGTTTGTGTTGCAACTTATATATGGTTTGCAATACTTCATTAATTCTAAACAACTCTTTAGGATCTGCCTCTAGCGTATTAGAAGCTGTTTCAATTCCTTCCTGAATATCTTCCAATTCAATGATCACACTATGGAGTCGGTCGTAGAGTTCTTGATACGAAGGTGCGTAACTTGCTACCGAACGAAGGAGTGCTCTAGCTTCTTTTAAACTTTCTAAAGAACCTATATTTTCTTGTGCTAATAATTGGCTAATCCCTGCAAAAGAAGTCTGAATTTCCTCAGCGTTATTTAAGGTTTCATAACTTACCTCTAAAGCTTCTTGATCCACTCCAAAAAGGTTCGCCTCTGCCAATTCTTCTTGTAAAAATGAATGATAGTCCAGTTCCTTTATAGCTGCTTCTTTTTGAGCAATTTTTGATGTAAGTGTTGAGGAAATATTAGAAAACGAAGCTAATGTTTCTTGGTATCTTGATAGGATGGGTGCATTCCCTGCCAAAACATCAAGTACTTCAAATTGGAATTTCTCTGAAGCAAAGCTATTCGTCTCCTGCTGACTATGAATATCTACCAAAAAAGCTCCTAAGGTTTGTAATTGCGAAACTCCTACAGGAGAATCGTTTATAAAAGCTCTTGATTTTCCGCTAGGTAAAATCTCTCTTCTAATAATGGTATGCGCATCATAATCTATGGATGCTGCTTCAAAAACAGCTTGAAGTTGGTAGCCTTTTAGGGAGAATTCTGCCTCAATAATACATTTTTGGGAAGCGTCTTTCACGCTACTCAAATCTGCTCTTTTCCCTAATAAAAGTGACAATGCCCCTAATAAAATGGATTTCCCAGCACCTGTTTCTCCAGTAATAATGGTAAGTCCGTTGGTTAACGAAACATGAATATCTTCAATTAAGGCGTAATTCTTTATGGAAAGGCTTAAAATCATACCTACAAATTACTATTATATTGAAAACTAAAAAAAATTAGTTAATCTCTGACCAAACGTTTCTTCTAGTAGGCGCCATTCTATTAAGCGCTTCTTTTAATTCGGTAGTATTAATCTGTGGTCCCGCGCTAAAAATAGATTTGATCTCATCTACTTTAGCATCAAAAAAGGCACGTAACACAAAAGAATTAGGTCTACGATCATTGATACTTTTTAGTACTTTAATGGCATCAATAATTTTTACTTTGGCTTCTTTTTGATCTTTCTCCATCATATCTAAAGCACCACGATGGTAATCGTACATTGCTGTTTGAAATTCTTGGTATACAGGAGATACCATGGCATCATTAAAACGATATCTTGATTGTGTTCCGTCTGTTGATTTCCATCCAGAGTAGGTACTTGAAGATGCAGTACTCACGATTTGTTTTGCAATTTCAAAATATGGATCACCACCACCCAACTCGAAAGAAGCAGCATCTAAACCAATTACGGTATACGCATGATAGGCAAAAATAGCAACGAGGTTAGAATCAATTTGGTTGATATTGTATACTAAGGGCTCAAACTCTTTATATTCAAAAGCTACTTGTCTATCGTTGTAGTTATAGATTGGCGCGTTGTACGTAGAGTTAAAAACGGGTCTAGAAGATTGTACTTGTAGAGAACCACTAAACGATGTCCCATCAAAACTTGAGATGATTAAAGTAAAATTACAATCAATTCGTTCTTGATTTAGGTATTCTTCATCGGTCCAAACGCGATTATTTAGGAACTCTGTAAGCTGTTGCGCCATGGTTCTAAAAATCTGATTGTTTTGTTGTCCCGTTTGTTCCGCATCTACATATACATTAGCATTAAGTTCTTGGCCAATGCTTACAGCTGTACAAACAAACAAGCTTAAAAAAAGTAAAAAATTACGCATCTATTTTTGTAATAATATGTTCTAAAATATCTCTAGCAACTTCGTGCTTCCTTTTAACATTAAAAGGGGTCACTTTATTGTCTTTAGCTACAAAAGTAACTTTGTTGGTATCGCCTTTAAATCCAGCACCTTTATCTCTTAGCGAATTTAACACAATTAAGTCTAAATTCTTTTTTTCAAGTTTCTTTTTTGCGTTATCTAATTCGTTTTGCGTTTCTAGGGCAAAACCAACCAAAAATTGCTGTTTCTTTTGAGCCCCCAAACTAGCCAAAATATCTTTGGTTCGCTCCAGTTCAATCGACATACCTTCTCCAGTTTTCTTCTTAATTTTTTCGTTGGCAACAGCAACAGGCGTAAAATCTGCTACAGCTGCACTGCAAATAGCTACATCACAAGAGTTGTAATGTTCATGTACCGCATCATACATTTCTTGAGCGCTAGTAACACGAACAACTTGTATACTTTTTTCTGAAATAGAAACACTCGAAGGTCCTAACACCAATGTCACACTAGCGCCTAGATCTCTTGCCGTCTCTGCAATAGCAATTCCCATTTTACCAGAAGAATGATTTCCGATAAAACGAACAGGGTCAATAGCTTCAAAAGTAGGACCCGCTGTAATGAGTATTTTTTTTCCGCGAAGAGGTAGTGTTTTTAATATTTCCGAAGAAAGAAACGTTACAATGGTCTCTGGTTCGGCCATTCTTCCTTGCCCTACTAAACCACTTGCAAGTTCGCCAGATTCTGCCGGAATAATAACATTCCCAAAACTTTCTAATTTTTGAAAGGTAGCAGCAGTTGTGGGGTGTTTGTACATGTCCAAATCCATTGCTGGAGCGACATAAACGGGACATTTTGCCGAAAGATAGGTAGCTAATAATAAGTTATCGCTGGTACCATGCGCCATTTTAGACAAGGTGTTGGCGGTTGCCGGAGCGACTATAAATAAATCAGCCCAAAGGCCTAACTCGACATGGTTATTCCATTGGGCATTATCATCATCTTCGTTGGTGAACGAAGAAAAAACTTCATTTTTTGAAAGCGTAGAAAGTGTCAGTGGAGTTACAAATTCTTTTGCTTTTGGGGTCATTACCACTTTTACATATGCCCCTTCTTTTACAAGTAAACGTACCAAAAAAGCAGCCTTATAAGCAGCAATACCCGCCGTAACGCCGAGTAATATATTCTTTCCGCTTAGTACTGACATATTATGTTTACTGGTCTAAAGCCTCATCTGCAGTATTGCGGAAGTAGATTTTATCTTCTAACCACTCTTGCACTGCTAATGAATGCGGCTTTGGTAATTTTTCGTAGAATTTAGAAACTTCGATTTGTTCTTTGTTTTCGAAAATCTCTTCTAAGCTGTCGTTATACGTTGCAAACTCATCTAACTTCTCTAACAATTCTTTTTTAATGTCTCCATTAATTTGATTTGCTCTCTTAGAAATAATAGAGATTGCTTCGTAAATGTTGTTTGTAGGCGCATCTACTAGGTTTTTGTCAATAGTAGTCGTGCTTAACGGTGCTTCGCTGTTTTTAATATCTGCCATAATCTTAATTTTCTGTGGTTTCTTGGTATTGCTCCAATTTTCTATCTATTGCTGCTAGTAATGCGTCTGCATCTTCTCTTTTCTCTCCAGCTTTATAGTATTTTAAATATTTTTCGTAGTATTCTTTTGCTATTAAAAGTCGTGCTTCTACAACAGAAGGTATGCTTGTAATAGCTCTATTGTAAGCAGCTTCAATTCTTCCAAAGAACGCATCTTCACGATATAGAGAACCGGGATGATCTCCAATAAAATTATCATAAGCATCTAAAGCAGGTTTAAAACTTCCTATCTGCTCTGCAATCTTTAAATATTGATGCGCTGTTTCTATGTCTTTCTTTTCTAACTTCCCACGAAGTTCGGTTACTAGGGTATTCGCTTCTGCTCTGTATTCAGAATTTGGATATTTGTTTACAAAGGCTTGTAATTTCTCCAGTCCTTTTTGTGTATCTTTTTGATCTAAGGAATAGCGAGGCGAAAGCGCATAGTAACTTTTTGCAGACTTATATGCAGCTATTTCTACACTATCACTTTTTGGGTAGGTAGTTTCGAAACGTTCAAATTGATATCCTGAAACAAAATAATCTTCTAAGTTGTAAAAAGTATTTGCGTAGATATATGAAAGTTTTTCAGCCTGAGGCTTCCCTCTATATTGTGGTACAATCTGTTCCATCAATTTCAAAGACTTTCTAAATTTTCCTTTTTTTCCAGTAGCCACCCCTACTTGATATAAAGAATCTGCCATTTGATATTTGGCAACACTATCTTCGCCTTTTAGCACGATTTGATATGGAGTACAAGACGCAACTAGCATCACACTAGCCATGAGTAAGAAAAAAGGGTATTTCATAGTTTTAAAAAACATCGGGCAAAAGTAGTGAATTATACGTGATTACAAAAACTTATTATCGGTTGTGTTTATTGTGCTGCCATTACTTTTACCACTTAAAATTTCAGACAAAAAACATACCAAAGAAAGGCTATAAAAATTTACTGCTAGATTTCTCTAAAAATTTCATTGACATTCACGCTAGCCCTAAAGAGAATTTCAATGGAATTTTTGTTGTTTTTTAGCTCTTGAAATCTGAAACAAACGCCTTTATTTTAGCATTCAAAGCGTCGCTAACGCCTACCAATGGTAATCTCACCTTTGGACCACACAAGCCTAAAGCCGCAAAAACTGCTTTGATTCCTGCTGGGTTTCCTTCAGCGAAAATATAGTCAATGGCAGGTGCAATTTTATAATGAATATCGTAAGCAGCGTCTACCTTTCTATCTAATCCGTACTGAATCATGCTTGAAAATGCTTTTGGAAATCCTTCACCAATAACAGAGATTACCCCTGCTCCTCCTGCCAGGGTCATCGGTAAAGCGATCATATCATCTCCGCTAATCACTAAGAATTCTTTTGGCGTTTGCGAAATCATCTCCATAGCCTGTACGATATCGCCTTTGGCTTCTTTGATGGCCACAATATTGTCGAAATTGTTTGCTAGCCTAGCAACTGTTTCTGGTTCCATATTGCTAGCTGTTCTACCAGGCACATTGTATAAAACAATAGGCTTTGAGCTCACATTTGCAATGGCAGCAAAATGCTGATAAATTCCTTCCTGTGTAGGTTTGTTGTACATTGGAGATACCGATAGAATTGCCGTAAAGGCACTTAAGTCGGTAGTGAGAAACTCATCCATCACAGCTTTGGTATTATTTCCTCCAATACCTAATACTAAGGGTAATTTACCATCATTAGCAGCAACAATAGTGTCTATTACTACTTGTTTTTCGTTTTTATTAAGCACAGCACTTTCGGCTGTAGTTCCTAAAACCACTAAATAGTTAATGCCATTCTCTATTTGAAAATGTACAATACGCGTGAGTGCCTCTGTGTCTATGGCGCCCGTATTTGTAAAAGGAGTAATCAATGCTACTCCGGTACCCATGAGTTCTTTCATGCTGAAATTTTTCCTAGTATTTTAAAATATTTTGTTAGCTCTTCAATTACCAACGTAGTGTTAGTAGGATCTATTGCTAGGATAAGATCAAAAAAACGCGGGTCTGCACCTTCAAATCCAACCTTAAATGTCGCTGTACTTTTAGCAGCAATCACATCTAAAAATTCGTGCTCTTTATTTGTCATATACACCAGCACATCTAACGGATTTTGCACAAATTTCTTTGCTGCAGCACCCTTAATAACACCTCTAAAAGAAATATCTTTTTCACAGCATTGTTCCTGTGTTAAGGACGGTCCTTTTTTCTGAAATGTTACAAAAGAAAAAAATCGTGTTTGCGCTTCGGAAATATGAAGTGCCTTAGCTATGGTGTTAAATGCCGAAACATCTTTAACAACATTACCATCAAACAAAAAAGCAAGTGTCTGCATCCTGGCGTTTAGCTGAGATACATCTCGCTTTTCCAAGGCAGCAGTGATTGCTTTTTGATAGTATTTTTTCCTTAACTTTTTAAACATAGTTCCTCAACTAAGGTACAAAAATACAGGTTTCTACAGCATATCACTAACCTATTGAACCATTTCTAAAAATTGATCTTCGGTAATGATAGAAATTCCTAATCCTTCGGCTTTTGTACGTTTGCTTGGCCCCATTTTGTCACCCGCAACAACATAGCTTGTTTTGCTAGAAATACTGCTGGACACTTTCCCTCCATTGTCTTCGATAAGCTTCTTAAGTTCTGTTCTTGAAACTTTTGTGAACACTCCCGATACCACAAAGGTATTGCCATTTAGCACATCGGTTTGTCCTGCTAATTCCTCTGCAGATATTTCCAATTGCACACCATACTCCTTTAATCTCGAAATGATCGCTCTATTTTGAGCGCCAGTTTCGGAGCCTTGCGAGAATAAATCCTGAGATGTTTCCGAAGCAAAAAAGGCAATAACACTTTCGGCAATGCGATCGCCTATTTCATCGACAGCAATGAGGGCTTCAAAGTTTGCCTCCATTAAAGCATCAATGCTTTTAAAGTGTTTTGCTAATTTTTTTGCCACAGTCTCTCCCACAAAACGAATTCCTAAGGCAAATAATACACGCTCAAAAGGAATCTCTTTAGAAGCAGCAACTCCAGCTACTAAATTTTCGGCACTCTTTTGCGCTATGCGCTCTAGTGGCAGTAAATCTTCAACTGTTAGCGTATACAAATCGGCATAGGTGGTTATGAGTCCTTCATTCACTAACAAAGCAACAGTTTCACCACCCAAGCCTTCTATATCCATCGCTTTACGAGAAATGTAATGTTGAATGCGTCCAATAATTTGTGGCGGACATCCTTCCTCATTCGGACAATAATGTTTGGCATCTCCTTCGTTCCTGGTAAGTGGTGTTTCACATTCTGGACAGGAAGCAATGTACTCTGTCGGACTAGAATTTGAAGGCCGTTTTGCAAGATCCACTCCTATAATTTTAGGAATAATCTCTCCTCCTTTTTCAACATACACTGTGTCTCCTTCTCGAATATCTAATAAGGCTATTTGGTCAGCATTATGCAAAGAGGCGCGCTTTACCGTAGTTCCCGCAAGCGCAACAGGTTGTAAGTTCGCCACAGGTGTAATGGCACCTGTTCGCCCTACTTGATAGGTGATTTCCTCCAGAACTGTAGACACTTGTTCTGCTTTAAACTTATAGGCCATAGCCCATCTTGGCGCTTTAGCAGTATAACCTAACTCTTCTTGTTGCTGTAAATTGTTCACTTTTATAACAACACCATCTGTCTCATAGGGCAATTCGTGACGATGCACATCCCAATGATTTACAAAATCTAACACCTCATCAATACTGGTAGCAAGCTTAGCTATAGGTGGCACTTTAAACCCCCAGGCGGCGGCTTTTTCAAGACCTTCCATTTGCGTGGTGATTGGGAGTTTGTTTCCTACTAAGCTGTAGAGTAAACATTCTAAAGGTCTTTTGGCTACCTCGGCACTGTCTTGTAGTTTTAAACTTCCAGATGCTGTATTTCTTGGGTTTCTATAGGGTTCTTCACCAGCGGCTATCCTTTCTTCGTTCATTTTATGAAAGCCTTCAAAAGGCAATACAATTTCACCACGAATTTCAAAAAAGGCTGGATAATCACCTTTTAATTGTAGCGGCACAGATTTAATGGTCTTGATGTTTGTAGTGACATTATCGCCTTGGTATCCATCACCTCTGGTAACAGCTCTTACTAATTTTCCATGTTCATAGGTAAGACTCATAGAAGCACCATCATACTTGAGCTCGCAGGCATACGCTACCGCACCATCTACTTGTTTTTTAATACGCGTTTCCCAATCTTCTAGATCTTCTTTAGAGTAACTATTATCTAAAGAATACATTCTAAAAGCATGCTGTATGGTTTCAAAATTTTTAGTTACTTCACCTCCCACGCGTAAGGTGGGTGATGTTGGATCATGAAACTCTGGGTGTTTTGCTTCAAGAGCTTGCAGCTCTTTGAGTTTTATATCAAAATCATAATCACTTATGGTAGGCTTGTCCAATACATAGTAGTTATGATTGTGTGTTCTAAGTTCGTTACGTAATTGAGTGATGTGTTGCTCGGGATTCATACAACAAAACTAAAAAATAAAACCTGCCAGATCATACAGACCTAACAGGTTTAATTAATAAATTATGAACAGTACTTACTAATCTGTACTTTTCTTTTTTGCTAAGGTAGCAACCAAAGCGCCAGAAATAGCGCCAGCAACAGCACCACCAGTGACAGTAGGATTGCTGTGACCAAGCAGCTTTAAAACTACTACAACAATAATTGCAGTGAGTGCTGCTATAATAGCGATACGTAATAGATTTTTATTCATATCAATAAAGTTTTGTATAGAATATTTCAGAAAAACTGAAGCCTCCTATAATTAATCATTTATAAACACTTTTCTAACCAATGCAGCAAGTAAACCACCAGCTATTGGCGCGACTATGAACAGCCATAATTGACTCATCGCTTTCCCACCTGCGAATAATGCTGGACCTAAACTACGTGCTGGATTTACAGAAGTCCCTGTAATTGGAATCATTACCAAATGTATCAATACCAATGAAATACCAATGGCCAATCCAGCCATTTGTGGAGATGCGTCTTTGGCAGTTGTACCAAATATGACCATTAAAAAAAGGAATGTAAAAACAAACTCTGCTATAAAGGCAGCTTTCATATCGTAATTACCAAGATAGCCTTCTCCCCATCCATTGCTTCCTAATCCCCACTCTACCATGCTAAATCCAGCGCCACCAGAAGCGATAACATACAATACCCCAGCAGCAGCAATTGCGCCAATACATTGCCCAATAATATAACCCACAGTATCTTTACCAGATAATTTTCCTGCTGCGAGCATGGCTATTGAAATTGCAGGATTGATATGACACCCAGAAATAGGTCCAATAGTATAGGCCATTGAGACGACTGCAAGACCAAATGCAAGAGAAATTCCTAAGAGTCCAATTCCGGCGGGTCCCGTTCCGGAGACTCCTGCCAAGGCTGCGGCACCGCAACCAAATAATACCAAAGCAAAGGTTCCTAGTGCTTCGGCGAAATACTTTTTTGTAGCATTCATATGATGAATTTTATAAGTTACTATACTTCAAGATAGTAATTTGAAAAAATCCAACACGAATTTTGTTAAAAACTGAAGCTTAAAAGTTAATAAGTTCAACTTCAATTAATTACCAAACCGCTTCTTTAGGCGCTATAAATGCATCCATTTTTTCCAACAATCCAGACACCGTAGTATCTACTAGCATTAAATCAAGATTGTGCTGTTTTACAAAACCCAAAGACACCATTTTTTGAAGCGACGCCAAAAGTTCATCGTAAAAACCGTTTACGTTTAAGAGTCCGATTGGTTTTTTATGTTGTCCCAACTGTAGGCCTGTAGCAATTTCAAACAATTCTTCTAAGGTACCAAAACCACCAGGAAGGGTTATAAACCCATCACTAAGTTCTAGCATTTTTAGCTTACGATCGTTCATGTTTTTGGTGGTAATCACCTCATCCAATTCGGTATGCAACACTTCTTTCTTTTTTAAAAACTCAGGGATGATGCCAATTACATGTCCACCCCCATCAAGAACCGTTCTAGCGATGGTGCCCATAATACCAATTTTAGCGCCACCATACACCAGTTCATTTTCTCTTTGCAACATCGCTTCCCCTAATTCAGTAGCTGCTTTTTTTATTAAAGGATCTTTCCCATCACTGCTCCCGCAGAATACACAAATACGTTTCATATTTTTTGACATTTTAGCATTCTAGGCACCTCCCTAAAATCATTTTTTAATTCATTATTCTTAAACCCTATCTCCTTTACTAGTTCCAGCATCTCCTCACCTAGGTATTCATTGATTTCAAAATACAACCAACCATTAGGTTTTACATCTTTAAAGGCTAGTTGGGCTATTTTTCTATAAAAAATTAAAGGATCATCATTAGATACAAACAAGGCAGTCTCCGGCTCAAAGTCCAATACATTTTCTTTCATGGTTGCTTTCTCTAATTCGCGCACATAGGGCGGATTGGAAACAACAACATCATATTGCTGAGGCAACTCATCTTGTGCTAAAATATCTTGTTCTAAAAATGTTACCGATACCTTATTTAATTGCGCATTTTGTTTGGCAACCTGAATCGCACCTGCTGAAATATCCATAGCCGATACTGTTCCCTTCGCTACATGCTTTGCTAAGGAAACTGCAATACATCCAGACCCTGTCCCAATATCTAAAATGGTATGTTCAATATCCCTTACAGCAAGATCTGAAAGGATCCAAGCTACCAATTCTTCGGTTTCGGGTCTTGGTATTAGGGTATCTTCCGTGACTTTAAAAGGGAGCCCGTAAAACTCGGTTTCTCCTAGGATATATTGAATGGGTTCTTGCTTTTTAAGCCGTTCGATGGCAGTATGAAAGGCGTTTATATGTGCTTCTGAAATATTCGTTTCATGGTTCAACGAGACTTGAAATCGAGAATATTTCAGAAAAAAATCACAAAGAATGTAGAAAAAAGAAGTGATCTCTTCTTTGGGATGCACTCCTTCTAATTGTGCAAAAAATGATTGTTGTAATGCTTTTAATGTCAATGTTAGAGTGTTTTAAGCATTTGCACCGGACAAGAAAAATGACCCGTATTTCCAAGTGGCCCATCGATATATTCGAAGCCAGACCGTTTGTATAATTTTTGCGCAGCTTCCATATAGGTCATGGTTTCTAGATAGCATTTATCAAATTTGAATTCAGCCGCTTTCTCTAAACAACGCTGCATCATTGCAGTACCAACCCCTCTTCCTCTCGCTTCTTCGAGGTAATACATTTTTTGAAGTTCGCAGACATTACCCTCGTAATTATCGAGCTGGGCAATTCCTGCTCCACCAATAATTTCACCCTTTTCTTCTACCACAAAGTAAACGGCTCGCTCTTTTTGATACGTTTCAAACATACAATCTAGCGCTGTATCCGCATAGGCCGTACCCACTTTGGGCACTCCTAAATCGATTAATACTTTTCGAATTACCCTAGCAATGTGTGGATTATCTTCTTTTTGAATGGGTCTAATAATAGGGAAGCTCATCTATTAAAATCGTTGTATTTTTACAGCGTGAATATACATCAAAAATACATGAAGCGTTGCATCCAATTAGCCAAAAATGGTTTGGGAAGTACGTATCCAAATCCGTTGGTGGGTAGTGTTTTGGTGTATCAAGATACAATTATAGGAGAAGGCTGGCATTATCAAGCTGGAGCGCCGCATGCAGAAGTACATGCCATTAAAAGTCTGTCTAACAGTAGGATAGCTTCGGAAATTTTAAAAAACGAAAACCTTGATAGCTGCAACGAACTTCTCTCAAAAGCGACCATTTATGTGAGTCTTGAGCCCTGCAGTCATACTGGAAAAACCCCTCCCTGTGCCGATTTAATTGTGGCATCTGGTATAAAAAATATTGTCATTGGAAGCACAGATCCCAATCCAAAAGTAGCTGGGAAAGGTATTTCCAAACTAAAAGCCGCAGGATGCACTATAACCCAAGGCGTTTTAGAAGCCGAATGCAACGAACTCAATAAACGTTTTTTTACATTTCAGAACAAAAAAAGACCCTATATCATCTTAAAATGGGCACAAAGTGAAGATGGGTTTATGGCTCCAACAACGAGAGATCGTAGAGCACCAGTTTGGATCACCAACACCTTTTCGAGACAACGCGTACATCAATTAAGAGCCGAAGAACAAGGTATTTTGATTGGCACCGCAACAGCACTTGAGGACAACCCTAGCCTCACGGTTCGTGATTGGAACGGTAACCATCCTACACGGATTATTTTAGACCGAAATTTAAAAATCCCTACCACTTCTGCTATTTATAATAGTGAAGCAACTACACTTATAATAACCGAGAAAAAGGACGCTACTACAGATATCCCTAACACAGCAGTACAGCCTGTAACATTTCAGAAGAACCTAGCTGCTCAAGTGTGTGAGATTGCCTACCAAAACGACGTACAAAGTCTTATTGTAGAAGGAGGTGCCCAAACGCTACAAACCTTTATTGACGAAAATCTATGGGACGAAGCGCAGGTGTACATTGGAAAGACCAGATTTAACGACGGAGTAAAAGCACCTATTTTAAAAGCTAGCATTTCAAGTACAAGCACCATAAAAAAAGACCTTTACCACACCTATAAAAACACCGACAAATGACATACTTACTCATAAGTATCATAGCATCGACCCTCATTTTTGTGGTTTTTAAGCTCTTTGCTACCTATAATATAAACACGCTACAAGCCATTGTTGTGAACTATGTGGTTGCATGTACCTGTGGTCTTATTGGGTATGAAAACACCATTGAGATCTCAAAAATACCGCAATACGATTGGTTTTATTACACCCTAGGACTAGGTGCCTTATTTATTGTTGTTTTTAACCTCATGGCAATTACCACGCAACGCAGCGGACTCTCAGTCGTTTCTGTAGCCACCAAAATGGCAGTTGTAATTCCTATTATATTTGGGTTGTGGTACTACAAAGAATCTTTGGGCATATATAAAGGATTGGGAATTGGCTTAGCACTAGTTGCTGTGTATTTAGCCTCTGTAAAAAACACAGAAGGCGTCACACTTTCTAAAAAGAATCTCATTTTCCCTTTATTAGTTTTTTTAGGTAGCGGACTTATAGACACCAGTCTTAATTACCTACAAAATGATTTCATTGAAGATAAGACACTTGTACCAATATTTTCTGCTACCATATTTGCAGCAGCTGGTGTTATTGGTGTTTGTGTTTTGTTAGTGCAACGCATACGAGGTGCGTTCTATTTTGAGGTAAAAAATATTATTGGAGGGATTGCGCTAGGAATCCCTAACTACTTTTCTATTTACTTCTTAGTGAAAGCCTTACGTAGTGATTTATTTGATAGTTCAGGAATTTTTACCGTCAACAATGTCGCCATTGTAATTCTCTCAACCCTATTAGGTATTGCTTTCTTTAAAGAAAAGTTATCGTTAAAAAATTGGATAGGGATTGTTTTAGCAATTATTAGCATTGCTTTAGTAACCTTAGCAACATTGTAAATGGAAGCAAAAGACACCTACAAAACAATCACAAAACCTTCTGCAGAGACCTTATTCAAAGATCGCGGAAGTAAGTTTTTTGGTTATGCCTTTCCAGTAACTACAGAAGAAGACATTAAAGCATGCCTCGAACAATTAAAAAAACATCATCATACGGCACGTCATTTTTGCTACGCATGGCAGCTAGGAACAGCGTACAATAGTTACAGAGCCAATGATGACGGAGAACCCAATAACAGTGCAGGAATGCCTATTTACGGACAATTACAAGCTTTCGATGTTACCAACACATTAGTGGTTTCGGTACGTTATTTTGGAGGCACTAAATTAGGTGTTGGAGGGTTGATACAGGCCTATAAAACATCTGCACAATTAGCATTAGAAGCAAGCACTATAGAAGAGCGGACTATAAACACCGAGTTTTTACTACTTTTTGAGTATCCAGAAATGAATATCGTGATGCGCAGTATTAAAGACGAAAAAATAAAAGTGATTTCGCAAGAGATGGAAGCAGCATGTCGTTTTAGAATTTCAGTTCGAAAAAAAGAAGCTGAACGTATTTTTAATCTTTTTGAAAATACCTATAAAGTTACCATCAAAAAATTAGAAGATTAACACTGAAATTTAGTTTAACTTTTAGGTTAATTTATCTAACAAATATGAAGGTGCTTTTATGAGTTTATTTGTAGCACTATCTACAAACACCAAACTTGTCTCTCCCGTGATTAAAAGTTGCCCATCTTGGTTGTGAATTTCATAGTAAAACTCAATTCGATAAGTAGGAATTTTCTTTAAACTTGTACTAACTGTCAATACATCGTCATAATGTGCAGGCGCCTTGTATTTTATATGCAACTCAATCACAGGCAAATGCACACCATTTTCTTCCATCCATTTGTACGAAAAGCCCATGTTTCTTAGCCATTCGGTTCTTCCCTGTTCAAAATATTGTGCGTAATTTCCATAATAGACAATTCCCATTTTATCTGTTTCTGCATATCGCACTCTTAAATTTGTCGTTGTTTTTTTCAAAAATTCCTGATATAAAAGGGGTTACTTTTTTTGTACGTGTTAATACTAACTAAACATGCATAAAAAAAACCGAAAATTCAATACCCAAATCATTTTTTTTTTCATTTATTTGTTCACATATTTGTCGGGCGAGAGAGTCAGAGAGAAATATCCAAATTTCTTCTTCTTTTGCCGCAATGATTAACAAATAAAATACCATTTTTTTAAAACTATGAATAATACTGCTGCAACTGTATGGAATAATTGTCTCTCGTTTATAGAAGATAATATTACCCAGCAAGCGTATAAAACATGGTTCGAGCCTATCAAAGCAGTAAAACTTAGCGATAATGCGCTAAGCATTCAAGTTCCTAGTAAATTTTTCTATGAGTGGTTAGAGGAGCACTATGTAAAATTACTAAAAGTAGCCTTAACCAAAGAATTAGGTCCGACTGCAAAATTGGTGTATGTCATTCGTATGGAAAACACCTATGGAAACAAACAACCTTTTACCGAGAGAATCCCCAGTTCAAACAGAAGCAACAACCAAGCATCACAAAATGTTGATGTACCGTTAAAAAATAAAAGCCCAGAGCTTAAAAATCCGTTTGTAATACCAGGCATTCGAAATGTTAAGATCGAATCACAATTAAACCCAAATTACAACTTTGAAAATTTCCTAGAAGGAGAATCTAACCGTTTGGCAAGATCTGCAGGTATTGCAGTTGCAAACAAACCAGGAGGAACTTCTTTTAACCCACTACTTATTTTTGGAGGTGTTGGTCTAGGTAAAACTCATTTAGCTCACGCTATTGGTGTTGACATTAAAGACAAATATCCAGAAAAAACGGTATTGTATATTTCTGCAGAAAAATTTGTACAACAGTACAGCGAGTCTGTGAAAAAAAACAATCGCAATGACTTTATACATTTCTATCAAGTAATAGACATCTTGATTGTTGATGACATTCAATTACTATCTGGAAAAGCAGGAACTCAAGATGTATTTTTCCACATCTTTAACCACCTACACCAAAACGGAAAGCAAGTCATTTTAACCAGTGACAAGGCACCCGTAGATATGATTGATATCGAGCAGCGCTTATTATCTCGATTTAAATGGGGATTATCTGCAGAGCTCAATCACCCAGATTACGAAACGCGTGTGGCCATCATTAAAAACAAGCTGTATCGTGACGGTGTAGAAATGCCAGAAGATATTGTAGAGTTTTTAGCCAACAACATTAAGACAAATATACGCGAACTAGAAGGTGCTATTATTTCGCTCATTGCACACTCTTCTTTTAACAAGAAAGAAATCACCATCGATCTTGCAAAAAAGATAGTAGACAATTATGTAAAGCATACCAAACGCGAAGTTTCTATCGATTACATACAAAAAGTAGTGAGCGATTACTTCCAAATGGACGTAGAGACACTTCAATCTAAAACACGTAAACGTCATATTGTACAAGCGAGACAACTAGCTATGTTCTTTGCAAAGAAATTCACAAAAGCATCTCTTGCTTCTATTGGATCTCAAATAGGACAACGCGATCATGCTACCGTATTACACGCATGTAAAACAGTTGACAATCTTTCTAGCACAGACAAACAGTTTAGAAAGTATGTAGAAGATTTACAAAAAAAACTAACACTATAACACATTAAATCCTGCCATTGGCGGGATTTTTTTTAGCTATTCTGAAATTTTAAACATCTACACTCTTGAAAACAAAAATACTGATGGTCTGTTTGGGCAACATTTGCCGATCCCCACTCGCTGAGGGTATTTTAACCAGCATGTTAGACCCTACTCTTTTCGAAGTTCAATCTGCTGGGACTGGAAGCTGGCATGTGGGTAGTCCGCCTGACCCAAGAAGCATTGCAGTTGCCAACAAGAATAATATTGACATTACTCACCAAAGAGGAAAACATTTTTCTACATACGACTTTGAAATTTACGATCATATTTTTGTCATGGACAATGCCAACTATCGCGATGTAATTAAACTAGCCAACTCTGAAGCAGAGAAGCAAAAAGTGTCTCGCATTCTAGATGAGATTTTCCCGGGAGAAAACGTTGATGTTCCAGATCCTTATTATGGAGGAGATCGTGGTTTTGATAACGTATATGATATGCTATACACCGCATGTGAGAAAATTGTGAGTAGACGTAGCTAAAAAGAACCAATCCTTTTTTGTTACTTTGATAAAAACTTACACTCATGAAAAAGATATTCTTATTAGCAACAGCGTTATTACTTAGTAGCACTTCATTTGCACAAGACATAGAGTTAGAATCTTTTGCAAGCGGTTTTTCTAGTCCGCTAGATTTGCAAAATGCTGGAGACGATAGGTTGTTTGTAGTTGAACAAAACGGAACCATCAAAATTCTAGACCTTGACGGAAACACAAACAGCACTCCTTTCTTAAACATTCAATCACGTGTAAGCAGTGGCGGAGAACGTGGTCTTTTAGGACTTGCATTTCACCCAGATTATGCAAACAATGGTTTTTTCTTTGTACACTATTCTAACAATAGTGGTGACACACAGATTTCGAGATTTTCTGTAAGTACTGGAAATCCTGATGTTGCTGATCCGGACTCTGAGCTACCATTACTTACTATAGATCAACCTTTTTCTAACCACAACGGAGGAAGTATTGCTTTTGGCCCAGTTGATGGCTACTTGTATATTGGCATGGGAGATGGTGGAAGCGGTGGCGATCCAGACAATAATGCTCAAAACCCAACATTACTATTAGGAAAAATGCTACGTATCGATGTTGACAACCCAAGTGGAGGAAACAATTATGGAATTCCGGCTGACAACCCTTTTATAAGCGACACAGGAGTTCGCGATGAAATCTGGGCTAGCGGATTAAGAAACCCTTTTAGATTTACCATGGACCCAGAAACCAACACCGTTTGGATTGGAGACGTTGGACAAAACGCAAAAGAAGAAGTTAACAAAGCCAGCTTAACAGAAGGTGGTTTAAATTACGGATGGAGATGCTACGAAGGGAATTCGCCTTTTAATACTGGTGGATGTCCAAATATGAGCGAATTAACATTTCCAGTATTAGATTACAACTGGAACGGTGGAGGCTCTGTTATAGGAGGATATGTTTATAGAGGAACTACATACACTGACCTAGAAGATGTATACGTATTTGCAGACATTGACGGAATGATTGGTACCATCGATGAAAATGACGTCTTTGTGAATCAAGGAAATTTCCCTGGAACATGGGTTGCATTTGGAGAAGACATAAATAGAGAATTATACATTGTAAATCTTGGAGGCACCATAAGCAAAGTCCAAGGGGAAGTATTAGGGATTAATGACAATACTAGCTTAACAGCTAAAGTATACCCTAATCCTGCAAAAGACACTGTCACTATTGAAGTACCACAGGAAACAATAGAACGCATTCAAATTTCAGATATAAAAGGAAGTATTTTTTCTTCTGAAATTGTAAACAACACTAAAACCGCTATTTCTATTTCAAACCTTGCTAACGGAATGTACTTTATAAACATTACCACGCAAAACGGAAATACGACTGTAAAAAAACTGGTAGTTTACTAAGCTACCTTTGGTTAAACACCTATTGATTGAGAAAAATTGCCCAATGTTGCCTTTTGATTGTTACAAACAATGAATTGGCAACATTTTTTTTAGCTATATTTAACCTCACACCTACACAAACACTATGGACAGACTAAAAGGCAACCTATATTTAATTCCCTGTACCTTGGGAGAAACACCACCTCTAGAAGTATTACCCTTATTGGTTAAGAAAGCTGTTGAACACATCGATCACTATATTGTTGAACACGAAAAAAGTGCCAGAAGATTCATAAAAGCAATTGACAGCAAAAAAGCACAGCCCAATTTAAAAATTGATGAGATTAATAAATTTACTAACGAAGAGGATATCCCAAACATGCTTCAACCTTGCTTAGAAGGTCATGATGTTGGTGTGATTTCAGATGCAGGTTGCCCAGGAATTGCAGACCCAGGTGCTGCCGTAGTAGCTGAAGCTCACAAAAAAGGAATTAAAGTAGTCCCATTAGTAGGCCCTTCTTCCATTTTATTAGCGATGATGTCTAGCGGATTTAACGGACAAAATTTTGCCTTTAATGGATACCTCCCAATAGACAAAGGAGATCGAAAATCAAAAATAAAGCAACTAGAAAAAAGATCGGCACAGGAAGATCAGAGTCAGTTATTTATAGAAACTCCCTATCGTAACAATCAAATGCTGGAGAGTCTCACAACGGTATTACAAAAGCACACGCGCATATGTGTTGCTTGTGATATCACATTACCTACAGAATATATTAGAACCGCAACAGCCCAAGAATGGAAAAAAATAAAGGTGGATCTTAATAAAAGACCCACCCTATTTATAATTCAAACTTAACTCAAATTAACTTAAACAACTTTTGCTTTCTTATCTGGTTTGATGTAAGACGTATCATAACCAGAAAATTTCTTTAAATAGGTGCGAATACTGGTTCCAAATGCATCTTCAAAATGAAAGGTACCACCACTTCTTAAATATTTTTTTACGTTACCAGCACCAGCAAGGTGCGCAGCAGCTAGTATTCCTGATTCAGTAACAAGGACTCCGTTAATACGTCTACCTACAAAACGCTTGATGTCTCGACGTAATATCCATTTATTTCTAGCAGTATGTGCAGTAAAGGCCTTTTCTTGTAACGCAGCATTTCTTATAAAATCACTCGGATTATGAACACCTATTAATGATAAAGTAGCAGCGGCGAATTGATATTTCCCCAAATAACCAAATTTATTAATGATAGTGTAACTTCCTCTAGATTCTTTAAAGCCAAGTGCTTCTTTAAAACCAATAAAGGTTTTTCCAAGAAAAAGATTAAAAGCCGGCTTCTTTACAAAATTAGCCTCAGCTAATGCCTCTTGTTGTGTAGGTACTTGATACGTATACACCTCATCCACCAATTTGTAGTGAGAAAGGTCTGTGGTATTTTCTTTAGAAGAAAAACCCAATACCGAAAAAACGGTAATTGAAAGTAGTAGACTAGTAACTAAAATACTTTTTTTCATGTGAGATTAGAATGTTAGCGAGAAAATTCTCACGCTAAAATTTCAGCGTGCAAATGTATGACTTTTAATTGAATATATAAAACCAAAATGTTAAATTATTCTTAATAGTACTTTCACTACGTTCTGATATGAAATTAACAAGAAAAAGCTTACAATATTTTAAAAGCAAAAGTATCTTATCACCATAGTTATCAACATATTAACACAAGATTTAATATTTCTCAAATAGCAAACACTTAAACCTATAATGTGTGCTATTTACCTGTAAAAACACACGTATTTATGGTGACAAAATACTTTTCTTATTGAAATAAAAAGCATAAAACCTCTACCTACAGAAAAAAAAAGAAGCCAAAAGGGATTGTTGCACGATAGGTATTCATAAAATCTAAACACAAAAAACTTGATTAAGATAACAACCATACTTTTAATCTGTTTTGTACCTTAGCACCATGCTATCAATAGTAATACCTACGTATCAATACAATGTCTTTGAACTTGTGAATACCCTTCATGCACAAGCAGTAGCTTCATTAGTCAATTTTGAAATTTGCGTGTATGATGATTGCTCTCCCGTACCCGTTCTTGAAAATGATGCTATTAATACGTTAGCACATGCTACTTTTACCAAGCTACCAAAGAATATTGGTAGAAGTGCCATCCGAAACAAACTAGCAAATGACGCAAGATACAATACCCTTCTCTTTTTGGACGCTGATACGAAAGTCATTCGAGATGACTTTATTCAAAAATATTTAGATAGCATTACACCAACTACACAAATTATATATGGAGGAATTTGTTATCAAAAAGAAAAACCAGACACTTCGCAACTATTGAGATGGCATTATGGAAATCATAGGGAAGCTTTATCGGTAATAGAAAGAAACAAAGAACCGCATCTTCGTTTTTTAACCTTAAACTTTTTAATCCAAAAAAATGTTTTTAAATCCCTGAGGTTTAATGAAGACATCCCAAACCTGAGGCACGAGGACACCTTGTTTGCTTTAGACGCCAAGAAAAAAAACATTAACGTGCAACACATAGACAATCCAGTAATACACCTAGGCATTGAGAGTAGTGAAGTATTTCTACGCAAATCAATAGAAAGTGTAGACGCCTTGCATCAATTTGTAGAAGAAGGACTCATTGATGCAGAAGAAACTGCTTTGTCAAAAAAAGCAATTGCCATACAAAAGAAAGGTTTTGCTTCGTTTATAAGAGCAACTATCTGGTTAGGAAATACATTTATAAAAAAGAATTTATTGTCAAACAACCCTTCATTATTCCTATTTGACATCTATAGACTAGGACACTACTTAGACATATCAAAAAACAAATCCTAATGCAGTTCTCTGTCGTCATTCCTGTTTACAACAAAGAGAAACACCTCTCTAAAACCATAGAAAGTGTGTTACAACAGGATTTTACAGATTTTGAAGTTATTATTGTAAATGACGGATCTACAGATAGCAGTGAACATATCATAAAAAGTTTTGAAGACCCAAGAATAAAATATTACAAGCAAGAAAACAATGGGGTGTCTAGTGCAAGAAATGCAGCCCTACAAAAAGCGACAGCTCCTTACATCGCCTTATTAGATGCAGATGATGTGTGGCATCCTAGTTATCTAGCGCAGATGAAGCAAGTTATAGACACCTACCCTAAGGAGTCGGTTTTTGCTTGTGCTTGCACAGTTGAAACAATTAAACAAACCTTACACCCTACTTATTCTAATCTCTCTTTAGAGAAAGGAGCTACAGCCACTGTAGATTATTTTACAACAAGCTACATCAACACCGTCCTCACGAGCTCAAGTACCATTATAAAAAAAGATGTTTTTGATACCATTGGCAGGTATAACGAGGACATTAAAAGTGGAGAAGACACCGACCTTTGGATTAGACTCGGGCTAGCCTATAAAGTAGTTTTTCTAAACAAAGCTTTAGCCACCTATACCTTTGAAAACTCCAGTTTATCAAATTCTCCAAAGCAAATTAAGAATACCTTAAATCTAGATGTTTATGAGAAATACACTAACACAAATAAGGGACTTAAAAAGTTCTTGGATTTAAACAGATTTGCTTTGGCTATCATTGCAAAAAGAACTGGAAATAAAAAAAACGTAAAGGCTTTACAAGAAAAAATAGCCCCAGAGAGCCTTAATAGCAAACAACGTTTATTGTTAAACGCACCTTCTTTTGTTATAAAGATCTTATTTCAAACAAAACTGGTATTAGAAAAAATGAGAATTCACTTAAGCACCTACAAATAAGGTAAATTCAGCATAGTCGCGAATGTAATCTTCTTCATCATAAACCTCACTTACCAGAGACAAACATACAGATCCGGCTGAAAAATTTTCTAACTCACGCCAAACACCACAAGGTATTAACAATCCTTTATTGGGTCTATTAAGTGTAATTGTTCTGCGCTCTTTGCCATTGTCTAACACAACATCAAAACTACCACTTAGCGCTACTAAGAACTGACGAAGCTCTTTGTGCGCATGTCCTCCTCTACTACTATCACTAGGAACATCATACAAATAATACACGCGCTTAATTGCAAAAGGAAGTACGTCCTTCTCAATAACAGACAAGTTTCCGCGCCCATCTGGGTCGCTTATTTTAGGAATTTCCTGTAACTGTATTTCGTTTAAATTAACGTAAGCCATCTTCTAATAATTGGTTCCACTTTTCTGAAATTTCCTCCATCGAAAATTGTGTTACAGAAGCAAGTGTTTGTTCTTTCAATTTCAAATATAGTGCTTCGTCGGTACAAATGGTATTCAAAGCTGCTGCAAATGTTTCGGTTTCTCTTTCTTTAATCAGTAAACCATTTTTTTTGTGTTGTATAATTTCAGAAGGCCCAGAAACAATATCTAAGGACACCACTGGAGTACCTAATGAAAGCGATTCTACTAGCACCATAGGAAAACCTTCATAGGTACTTGTTAGGGTGACACATCTTGCATTTTTAATCATTTCAAAAGGGTTAATATTATAAGGTAGAAAAGAAATAAATGTATTCGAATTCATGGTACCGGCTAACTCCTGAAGCATCTCCCTATCGGGCCCAGCCCCCATAATCACTAAACGTACGCCTTGTTTCCAGACATTAGATTGATCGAAAGATCGTATTAAAAAAGAAAAATCTTTAATTGCATCATAGAGTCTACCATAACTTAAGATGTACGGAGCTTCTATTTGCGCTTCCTTACTTTCAATTTCTATCCAATTGGGATTAAAAGCATTGTGTATCGTGGTGCTATTGGATACGCCTAACTTAGAAGCAATTTCTTTTTGAATATGTTCCGAAACACAAATGGTTGCCAATCCCTTATTGTAAATCTTTACCATGCTAGCCATATTGTTGGTGAAATACTCTGCCACATTAGAACTATGAACCACATACATAGTAGGAATATTTTTATAGACATAGTTGCTATAAAAAAGTTCCCGTATGTTGTTATTCTTAGGCCTATGATCTATAATAACATCAAAATTTTGAGCTACTAAATAGGTGCGTAATTTTTTAAACCGAAATATCCTAGCGAGAAAAGAATCGTTTTTAGATTTCAACTCCCCTAAATTAAACAGGGTCCCTTGATATGCGAAATCAATTTCGTTGGTCAATACAACCAGATGTACATCATGACCTTTGGCTGTTAACATTTCAGATAACATCGCAACAGAGCGCTCTGCTCCTCCTTTGGCCAAAGAAATAGAAACCAAGCAAATTTTTAATTTTGTTTTGTGCGCTGTCTGCGTCATCAATTAATGTTATTTTTGAAACATATCAAAACCCAAAGATAGTATAAATATGAAGATCCTTCTCGTTGGTGAATATAGCAGATTGCATAACTCATTGCAAGAAGGACTGCATGCACTAGGACATGAAGTCACATTAATCTCAACGGGAGATTACTTTAAAAATTACCCTAGCGATATTAAAATAACAAGAGGCTTTGATAGCGGATTCTCAAGAAAATTGAAGATTGCAGTGTATCAACTTTTTAACTATGATCTCACTTCTTGGAGCATGACCAAACAGTTTTTTAAAGCTTCGGAAATACTACAGGGTTTTGATGTAGTACAACTCATTAATGAAAGTCCGTTTGGGGGTGCTCCTAAAGATGAAATGAAAATGATTTCATACCTAAAGAAACACAACAAAAAAATATTTCTTTTAAGCTGCGGCACCGATTATTTGAGTGTACAACATCAACTTAGTGACGCAAACCCCTACTCAATATTAAGTGAATACAAAGAGGGAATTGTTACAAAAACACACTTTGAGAATATCCTAAAATATACAAAGTTCCCTTTCAAGAAACTACATGAGTTTGTTTTTAAAACAGTAGATGGTGTCATTGCTAGTGATTTTGATTACCACATGCCACTAGAAGGACATCCAAAATACCTTGGATTGCTTCCTAATCCCGTAAATATGGAGGTGCTATCCATTCCTGAACTTGAAATTGTAGCACCCATCACAATATTTATGGGAATAAACAGAACCAATTACCACAGTAAAGGCATTCGTTATTTCGAAGAAGCCCTAGTGGTGATGCAACAAAAATTTCCGAAGAAAATAAAAGTAGAAATTGTAGAAAACCTTCCCTACGCACAATACATCGAAAAATACAACAAAGCGCATATTATACTTGACCAAGTATTTGCCTACGATCAAGGATACAATGCCTTAGAAGCCATGGCCAAAGGGAAAGTAGTATTCACAGGAGCAGAAAAAAAATTTACGGAACATTATAAATTAGACCATCCAGTAGCCATTAATGCTCTTCCTAATGTTGACTCATTAGTAGCAGCTTTGGAATCACTTATCACGCAACCTAAAAAGATTATTGAAATTGGGATGGCAGCCAGAAGGTTTGTCGCTGCACGTCATGATCATAAAAAAGTTGCACAGCAGTATTTGGACACTTGGAATGGGGTTAGTTCACAATAGGTGCATCAAAGTCTTGTTCCTTTTTATTTTTAAAATAGCGCCACACTAAAAAGAGCACCACTACAAAATAGATCACATATCTTACAAAGTGACCAATTACCACACCTTCTACGCCATATTGAGTCACCAAATAATTAGCAAAGCCATAAAACAAGGCTAAGGATAACAGCTCAGAAAAAATAAAATTACGTACCATCTTTTTTGCTAAAAATTGATGTGCCAATACCAAAGAAGCAAGTCTAATAAAATCCCCAAGGAGTTGCCATTTAAAAAGGGGTAACATTTCCTCTAATCCCGGATAAATAATATCGATAATAATCGATTTTCCAAAAAAGACGAGAAGCATCCCAAGACCAAATATGGGCAGCAATGTTTTATAGATTGAAACCACTTCTTTCTTAAAAGCCCCTCCTGTATAAATACCTGCAAATTTTGGTAATACATATAACGAAAATAGAGACCCAGAAAAGACCATGTAGTTCTTAGAAATGAATGTAATTCCGGTCCAAACTCCAGCATCCTTTTCTGTCATTTTTTCGGCCAACATAGAGCGAATGTCTATTTCAACAAAGTGAAGCAATACGGTTGCTACAAATGACATGAGCGTAAACGCCAATAGATTTTTTAGAAAAGGTGTTTTAAAAGATAGTTTAGAAAACTGTACATAGGTATTTAAAATCTTATAGAAAATAACCAACACTACTAGTACTTGAATAAACGGCGCCAATGCAATTGCCATGAGGGCTTCGTCTATAGAATAATACAGTAAGGCAATCACCAAAAGCGCAGCACTCAATAGGTAACTTATGAGTTCAATTTTAGCAAATTTCTTATACTCAGACAGACCATTGACCACACCACTAAACATTCGTTGTACTGCAATAGTTGGGGTAAGGATGGCAACAAACTTTATGAGATAGGTATAGTCTTCGCTTTCTGTAAACAGGTAATGACTTATAGGTGTTGCAAATACAAAAAGTAAGATTCCAGAAACCAAAGATCCCACAAACAACAAGACAAATGCTGTAGAAAATAATTCTTGTAATTTTTGTTTGTCCTCTTTGTATTGCGCCAGGTATTTTACAACTCCATTAAAAATTCCCAAAGAACTTAGGGAAGTAAGTAGTTGGGTTAAGCTTCGCAACTGCCCTACCTTATACAAGCCTTCTGCACCTATGGTATCGGTGATAAGACGCTGTATAAGTGCCGCAAACACCAGACGAATAGAAATAACTATCGCATTTAAAGATGTGATCTTTAGCAGTAAATTACTCTTTATAAAATGTGGTATTTTCAATTAGTAGGCATTTACAACGTTAATCACTTTCTCAATCTGCTCCTGCTCCATTACGGGACTCATTGGCAAACTAATTACCTGTTGATGCAAGGTTTCGGAAACTGTAAAGGTCAAATCTGCAAATTCTTTTAAGGCTTCTTGTTGATGCGGTGCGATGGGATAATGAATTAAAGTCCCTACCCCTTCTCGCGTTAGGTATTCTTGAAATGCAATTCGATTTTCTACCTGCACAACAAATAAATGAAACACATGGTTTTTGCTACCATCATAACTAGGCAAAACAACCTTAGGATTATTTATACCTTCTATGTAAGCCTTTGCAACCTTTCTTCTATTGTCATTGTCTGCATCCAAACAATGCAACTTTGTAGATAAAAAGCCTGCTTGTATTTCATCTAATCTAGAATTGACTCCTAAGATATCGTTCACGTATTTAGAAGAAGTTCCATAGTTACGTAATTTCTTTACAATCTCAGCTAGTTCAGTATCGTTGGTGGTCACTGCACCTCCGTCACCAAGCGCTCCTAAATTTTTGGTAGGGTAAAAACTAAATGCAGCAGCATGGCCTAAGTTACCAGCACGTTTCCCATTATTATGTTCTGCTCCGTGTGCTTGCGCGGCATCTTCAATAACTAACAAATTATGATAGGCAGCCAACCGTTCAATTTCATCCATAGGGGCTATTTGCCCATACAAATGTACTGGCATAATCACTTTAGTATTTGTCGTAATGGCTTCTTGTAATGCAGAAATATTAAAATTAAAGGTCTCCTTTTCTGCTTCCACCAATACTGGGGTGAGTCCAGCTTGTTTGATAGCAATAATAGTTGCTATAAAAGTATTGGAAGCTACTAAAACCTCATCGCCTTCTTTCAATTTCCCTAAGACCTTGTATCCTTCTAGAATGAGACGCAATGCATCAAGACCATTTCCAACACCTATACAATATTGTGTGCCACAAAAATCGGCATATCGACTTTCAAAGGCAGCTACTTGATTCCCCAAAATATAGTACCCGCTATCTAAGAAATCTTGAAACTGATTTCTGAACGCCTTTTCAAAACGCTTATTAATGCTATGCAAATCGATAAATGGTATCATAGTACGCCTAAATCTATAGTTTTATATGCTGCTGTAGCTACAACGTAATTGTCTGCCACATAGGTACGTGCCCCACAACTTTCTTTCCAGAATATGAGTCCGCTATTAAGTTTAGTTCCATTTTCTTCACTAGAAATATTAAAATCGAAATAACGTTTCGATGGATCTAATTCATTAATAATAAAATGATAGGCAAGATCTAGACTACCAAAAGCATTCTTGTCACTATTGCCAGAAACATACTGAGGATGAATGGTTGTCTTGGTTAAAAACACTGTTGTTCCAGCAACAATTGCACTGTCTTTATACACATTTACTTGCTTTATATGCTCAGGAAACTTTGCAGCAAGTGCTTTTATTTCTGCTAAGCTATGTACTGGAGACACTCCGTGTTTTTGTTGAAGATTTGGGATTAAAATCTCATTCCAAAAATCTTCAAAATTGCTATCTACTTTTACGATTAATCCATTTCGTTTGGCCTTATTAATACCTTCTCTTCTATTTTTCTGAAATTTTATTTGGTGCGTATTATCTATAACCATCAAAGCATCTCTCTTTACCAAAGTTGCATTGGCTTTAAATAAAAAGTAGGATAATTCATCAGCGGGTACCGAATTATAAAATGTAGGAATATTACGAATCTCTAAGGAATTAATGCTCTTCGAGTGTAAAAATTTCAGCAGTGCTTTAAAAGCCTCAAAAGCATATAATAACTTGGCGCTTTCTTGTAATACCAAACTACCATAGGTAAGCCCTTGATGCGAATAGACTTCTCCATCCTTAACATTTGCAGGCAATACAGCATACAACGTATCATCTTTGAAAACGAGTAGCGAGAAATCTTCAAACCGATCGCTGTGGTACTCCATAAAATCGCGTTCAAATAGAAAGGTGGCGTTCTTAGCAGTGCGCACAAAAGCATCCCAAAGGGTCCTGTGTGCTTGAGTATATTTTTCTACGCGATAGTTGGACATAAAATTGTTGCTAATTTGAGCAGTAAAAGACCAAGTTCTTACTCTGTTGGAACCGTTTCAAAAACGATCTCTCCATCGGTATTGATGTATTTATAGACTCCACTTGGAGCGCCTTCATTAAGAATCACATAACTGCTGTCGTCTTGAAGGTGTTTTAAATACGATGTGTCTTCTGTTAGGTAAGATACCAAAATCCTAAAAACGTTTACAGCACTTTTAAAGTTTGTGTCAAATACCGGTGCAGCGCCATCGGGCCAGTGTATGGATAAGTTACTGCTAAACATAGAGTAAATTAGATCTCTATCCTGTGTTTTTTTATAGGTCTGTCCTGTATATTCCATTCCTACAAAACCTCCATGATCGGCCATAATCACTACGAGTGCATTTGGGTCATTCTCATTTATAAGATTCAGCGTTTTGGTAAGCATTTCGTTTGCATTAGCAAGCGTTTCTTGCCATAATTCTCGCTCTCCTTCAACTCCTAAGGATTTTATTTTCTGACCATGAATGTGACCTGGGTTAAAAATTTCAATAAAGAAAAACTTAGGCTGATCAATCTCTTCTTTTGTGTAAGTAGCCAAGGGAGATAAAATATCGTAATAGGTTCCTAAGCCTGTTCCAACGTAGCCTACATCACTAAATGTAAAATTGCATTCATCATAGCCTAAAGATGGTTTATTAAGCAACAGATAAGGCATTTCGGCTAAGAAATAGCTTTTGTAGCCATTGTTTTTAAACACCTCTAATGTGGTATTTTCTGAAACAATCATTTCTCTAGCATTCGTACTTTCTGTAAAACTTTTACCATTTCCATAATAGTGATGCTTCATCATAAACGTAGCACTGTTGGATGTTAATGTAGAAGCATAATTACTTCGGAAATTTTCGTAGATCTTAAAATTGTTCTGTTCCAAATACTCTTTAAAAACTGAATTATCTAACGTATAATAGCCTTTATCAATTTCAGAAAAATTAACATAGCCGTCTGGCTGAATGAAATATACATTTGGTTTTTTTACAAAGCTCGCTTCTGTAATGGCATCTGGTTGGTCTGTCCAACTTGTATCATACGACAACTGCCTATTTAAAACTGGCAATAGCGTAAACAACCCCATACCTGCTAGTAATAATTGAAGTACTATTATTTTTTTATAATGTTTCCAAAGAAAAAAGGCTACTCCTGCAGCAACTACAAAAATACCCAGTGTTATTTTCTTTTGAATCCCAGCATACAAACATATTTTTAGTAAAAACAAAAAGGTGAAAATTCCTAAAAAAGGAAGCACATACTTTTCCCATTTTTGCAACACAGCAACCTTTGAAAAAACTTTTTTAATCACAAAAAAGCCTACCGCTGGCAGCAAAATAAAAGTACCCACAAAAAAGGCTAGATGCCCCCATGAATTTACTAAAGGGAAATTATTACTGTAATAGAAAAAGATAGGATACAACCCCGATGCAATAGCTGCAAGGAAAATATATTCTTTACTTGAAGATAAAAAAGAGGCAATAACAGACTGCTTTTTAGGAGCTCCCATCTACCCTTTGTTTTTTAATAAGTACAAGACACGCTTTGTGCCTGGAACATTTTCTTTTTTCTCAATGGTAAAATACTGCTGATAGCCTTTTTCAAACATATCGAGATTATAGAAATCGAAATGATTGATAAATTCACGTTTACGCACTAGTAAGGATTCTACCCAAGAATCTTCTCTCGTTGGAAATTCTAGTATTAAATAGTTTGAAAAGCCTGCAAAAAATTGAGCAGAACGTTCAAAAGGAACATTACCACTCAGTGTAATGTGGTGAATGAGTGCTAAGGCCATGGTTACATCTGGCGCATAGTCACGCAACCGTTCTGTTAACGAATTGCGCTCTGTGTTATTCAAACCAATACCCGGTGCTGGCTGCAATACATCACACACAAAAGGCAACATATTAGTTTCTTTGTGTTGTTGGGCTTGTTTGTAATTATGAGCTACAGCATTACTGTCGATATCGGTAACGATAACATGGGGTACTTTGTGTAAAACCGTTCTAGCAAAAGTACCATCGTTACCACCAATGTCTATTAATCGTTGCGGATTGAGAGCGGTTACCCAGTCTTCAATCAAGGTTTTCTTTCCTTGAAACGCTGCGTCGTTGTAATTGGTCTTATCGTAATAATTTCCCCACTCTGTTTCTTCCTTAAGTGTGAGTTTTTTTATAAAATCGAAAAGATTATCAATAATATTATTTTGTGCCTTTCTTGACAGCTTGGCAATCTTGGTTTCCGCCTTATAATCTTCACTGTGCTTGCTTTCCATTTTTGCCAATAAATGAATATTGGTATAAATGGTAGAGCTTAATTTTGTTTTTCCCGGAAGTAATGAAGAAATTAGTTTTACAGGAATTCCATCGATGTGGGTCTGTAGCATTTTAAAAATCTCAGTGCCATGGTAACTTGTCAAAACCAACGGACCAAAAAAATGCGTGATAAATTGTTTGTAAGCGCGCCATGGAGTGTCTTCTTCGTAAAAATCGAAGGACAAGGTGTCTATAAAAATAGGATTGCCTTTATGAAATGTTACATTATATGCCGAAGCATCTTTCAAAATAAATCCTTTAGATAAGGCATATTTTTGAATTTTTAACGTGTGTAATGCAGCATGCTTATACTGCTCAAAGCTCCATTCATACGGATTTGTAATAAATGGAATCGCTTCGGGTGTAATGACTATTTGTGCATCAGAAACACTGGTTTCTTCATGCGGGATAAGCAATTCATTTTTTATCAATGTCTTAAAAAACCCACTGTCATTTAAGGCATTGTATTGCTTGAAATATATAGGTTGTATTGCTCTTCTTAATGTATCACCATCATGAAACATATATCCAGAAGGATCTCTAAAAGAAGCTTGATGTGCCTGGGTATTATTCTGCATCGTCTGTATCGTCTTGGTCCTCAATGTCTATAGAATCGTAGGTGTCATCTTCATCTTTAGCTAAACCAAGAAACGCTTTTATCTTATACATTACGCCTTTCGAAAATAATAAAACGCCTGCAGCGGCAGCTACAATAGCTTGAACAATCATAGCACCTAGACCCGGATCGAAATATAAAAAATTCATAGTAGTATTTTTAGTAGCATATGCGCTTCTGCAAATAAACTAAAAAACAGCTACATTATTGCGGGTATGTACTGCTTTTCTTCGGAAATATCATCCCAAATGTATTAGAATCAATTCGATAGATAAAAACTAAATAATTTTAATTTACTATCAATTTTTCTTATTTTTACAAAAACAATTCTAATCATGACCATAACACAACTAAAATATGTGCTCGCTGTTGCTGAAAACAAAAACTTCACAAAGGCAGCACAAAAAACATTTGTAACCCAGCCCACACTTAGTATGCAAATACAAAAGCTGGAAGAGGAACTCGAAATTTTAATTTTCGATCGTAGTAAAAAACCTATAGAGTTAACTCCCGTCGGACGAAAAATTGTAAGTCAGGCGCGTAACATTGTGAACGAAAGTGAGCGCATGCAAGATGTAGTAGACCAAGAAAAAGGTTTTATTGGAGGGGAATTTAAAATAGGGATCATCCCTACAGTAATGCCTACGCTCTTGCCTATGTTTCTTAAAAACTTTACCAACAAATACCCAAAAGTACAGCTCAAGATAGAAGAGCTCACTACAGATGATATTATTAAGAAATTAAATGACGGTCATCTAGATGCTGCGATTGCAGCCACACCTTTACAAGAAGAACACATCAAGGAACGTGTATTGTACTACGAACCTTTTGTAGCCTTTGTACCCGAAAACCACAGACTCTCTGAACACAAAAAACTAAACAGTGATGATTTAGATTTAGATGATTTACTGCTGCTCGAAGACGGTCATTGCTTTAAAGACAGTGTTATTAACTTGTGCAAATCGCAACAAGCACAATTAGAAGATCATTTCCAGTTACAAAGTGGAAGTTTTGAAACCCTCATAAAATTATCGAATGAAGGTCTAGGAATGACTTTATTGCCATATCTACACACCCTAGATATTTCAGAAAAACAAGCAAAAAAACTACGCTACTTTAATGAACCTTCGCCAGCAAGAGAGGTAAGTATTATTTACAGCAAAAGTGAATTAAAAATGCAAATCATCAATGCCTTATACGATGTTATTGCTGGCGTCATACGAGGTGCCATACGCTTTAATGATGTGAAAATTATTAGTCCGTTGAAATAACAAGCTACACAAAACTAAAAAAAGCACTCCGTGGAGTGCTTTTTTTATGGTTTTAATTGTATTAAACATTGATTAAGTTGAGGATTCTGCTTTACCAGAGAATCAACCCAGATCATTAATTCCTCGATTTCGTAAGGTAATAATCGTGTGATTGCTTTTTCAAGCTCCTTGCAAAAAAGTTGGACATCAAAACTTACTTTAGATAAAACAGCTTTGGTGTAGTCAAACATCGCTCTCGCCATAGGGTATAATTACTAAAAGGTTAAGTAGTTTTCTATGCTATATATAATGTGTTTATAATTTTAACTTCTTCAATGTATGAAATTTTTCATCAAAAAAAGAAGATTGTTAATAAAAAACACAGTTAAAGTTATCTAAAAATTCGACTAAGCACCAGTTTTAGAGCGCTTTACCTTCAGTGTCCATTCAAAGTTAAACTCAGATACAATAACACCTTCTGCATTTTTACCTTTGGCTTTCATCCAACACGTTTGTCCTTCTCCGGTAGCAACTGCTTCTATTATTGCTTCTTTAATAGCCACTCCATCTTCACATATAAAAGAGATTCTGCCAGTGGCCTTCTTATCAAATCGAGCGTTATTATTTGCAACAAGCATCGATATTTTTTCACCACTCTCTGCAATAGATTTCATTACTAAAGCCCCTGTAGCTAGTTCTGCAGCCATACCCTGCACGGCCCAAAACATAGAATTAAAAGGGTTTTGATTAATCCAACGATGTTTTACAGAGGTAACACAAGTAGTAGTATTAATTGTTTTTACACGCACCCCTGTAAAGTAACAAGAAGGTAATTTAAAGAGTATATAGCTATTTATTTTACTTGGAGTGACGTTCATATTCTTTCATTTTTTGCGAAGATACCTATTTACTAACCCTATTTATATATTGGAGCTCAAATTTGCTTCGGAAATTTTAGAAATCTACCATTGTTTAAGTTAAAAAGAGCATCTAAAAGAATACAAAAAACCGAGAATCCAACCATTTCAAAAAACCGCTCTATTTTGATAAAAATAGAAAATTTTACACAAACTATTAATCTTTAGATGTTTAACAAATATTCAATTGTTAATATTTTGTTAATTTTAGTACTATGCGTAACATAATACCTTTTTTTAGACATATATTTGTATAAGAAATTAATAGGCAATGGAAAAATCAATCACAGAAACGCAAAAACAAGTAGGTGCATTAATGCATGGAAGTACCTTTTTAAAGTACTTCTTTCCACTAGGAAACTTTTTTGCTCCTTTATTATTATGGACCATCCATAAAGAGAAGCCTTTTCTAGATCACCATGGAAAACAGGCTATCAATTTCCAACTAAGTGTTTTTGTATATGCCTTAGGAATTGCATTAGTAAGTCTTCCGTTTGTAGCCATATTTGCTTTAGACTTTATTGGGCTTATAGAAACCTTAGATCATGCAAGACATGTAAGAGCACCAGAAATAGAAAACCTTCCTAGTTATATCGTGCTTATAATGGTATTTGCATTGTTATTTCTAGGCTTGTTTTTATTTGAACTCTATTATGTAATTACTGCAACCATCAAAGCATCAAAAGGCATCTTATTTACATATCCTTTTTGCATTCAATTTATAACAACCACAGAGACACACTCTAATGAAACGAACACCATTTCAGAAGAGGAAATTTCAGAAAAACCAACCTCATGAGTACACTAATCAATTTTATTCTTGCACTAGTATTACAAATTACTGGCGCACAGATGGCACAACAACAGCATGAAGTTACTGATGCTTGTAAAGAAACCATCACCATGGTTTGCGATCATACTTTAATATCAAAAAACGAACAGAATAGTACAAAAAATCACACCAATGAACATTGAAAACACAAAAGCGCAAATGCGCAAGGGAGTACTAGAATACTGTATCCTTTCTATCTTAGAAGATGGAGAAGCGTACACTAGTGATATTCTAGCTGCTCTTAAAGACGCAAAGCTACTGGTGGTAGAAGGTACCATTTATCCGTTATTAACACGGCTAAAGAATTCGGGATTACTTTCCTACAGATGGGAAGAATCAACCAGCGGCCCACCACGCAAATATTACGCACTCACCGAAACAGGTACTATATTTTTAACCGAATTATCAACTACTTGGAGCAACCTTCAACAAGCAGTCTCTAAAGTAACCAATACCACCACCAAGAAATGAAAAAGACAGTCAATATTAATTTAGCCGGAACTTTTTTCCACATCGATGAAGATGCTTTTGGAAAATTATCACGCTATCTCGATGCGATCAAACGTTCGCTTAGTGATCCTCTTGGAGGAGATGAAATTATTCGAGATATAGAAGCGAGAATTGCAGAACTTTTTTCAGAAAAAATAGAAAGCAATACACAAGTAGTTTCTACCAAAGAATTGGACGAAATTATCACCATCATGGGACAGCCTGAAGATTATATCATGGGCGAAAACATGTATGAAGAGGATGCTCCAAAAAGTAGTACTGCTGCAAATGAAGACACAAAAAGTGATTACACAAGTAGTACTAGTACTGGACACAAACAATTGTTTAGAGATATCGATAACAAGTTTGTAGCTGGGGTATGTTCGGGACTGGGTCATTACTTAGGTATTGATGCCATTTGGGTACGTCTTATGTGGATCTTATTAACTTTTGCTACTAGTGGTTTTGGAGTGTTAGCCTATGTCCTATTCTGGATATTAGTACGCGCTGCTGAGACAACTAGCGAGAAACTAAAAATGACTGGAGAACCTATTAATATCTCCAACATTGAAAAAAAGTTTAATGAGGGCTATCAATCTGTATCCGACAGCATAAAAAATGCTGAATTTGACAAATACGGAGAGAAAATCAAAAAGGGATCAGCTAGTTTTTTCGATTCTCTTGGTAGTGTTATCTTGACGATACTCAAAGTATTTGTAAAATTCTTTGGCCTCATTATCCTAGTTGCTGGATTGATTGGTCTTATCGCTACCATCATCGGTATGTTTGCCTTTGGCACCTTTGGTATCTACGATACTGGAGCTGGAATGGACTTGTACCAACTTATAGATACAACTAACACTCCACTATGGTTAGTCTCTATCATTGTAACACTAGCAGCAGGAATCCCTTTACTAGTACTTTTTATTTTAGGATTGAAAATTATTGCACCTAATATTAAGTCGATTGGAGCACCTGGAAAAATAACACTAGCAACCATTTGGCTGCTTGCCATTATTGCATTAGGAGCATTAGGGATTCGTCAAGCAACAGACAGAGCGTATGAGGATACTAGTATTACAGAAGCCCCTTTTGTAATAAATATGGAAACTCCTATGATATTAAAAATGCGTAGCAATGAAAAGTACGACTACGAAGCAAGAAGAGGTGGTGGTCTAGATGTAAGACCTGATGAAAATGGAGATAAAGTTTTGTATTCTAACGACATTAGACTTATTGTAAGAAGCACCAACGACGCCAATGCAAAACTAGTCATCGAAAAATCGGCTAGAGGGAAAAATTATAAGCTTGCCAAAGAACGTGCAGAGGCTATAGATTATAACTATACCTACGATGCTGCAACAAACACTTTGGAATTAGACGGTTATTTCTTAACAGATATAGAAAACAAATATCGTGATCAAGAAATGGAAATCATCTTATACCTTCCTGTAGATGCAAGACTTGTGGCTGATAAAAACACGCGTTCTTTCCATAGAAATGAATCTAGATACAGAGACATTTTAGATGTGGGCGACGAAGGAAAGATTTTAAAAATCACTCCAACGGGAACACTATGTTTAGATTGTGACACACCACCAAGTCAAACAAAAAGTGATACCACTACTCAAAAAGAAACAACAACTTTTGAAAATTGGGAAGAGGACGTAAATAACAGTCTAAACATCAATTCGAAAAAAGTAAAAGAGGTAAAAGTGAAAGTGAACGACTCTTTAAAAATTAAAGAGACTACCATTACCGAAATCTTCTAATAAGTATAACCATAAAACCAAAAACATGAAAACATGAAAACAAAGCAATTTATACTCATAGCACTTATTGCTGTTACAGCAATATCCTGCCGATTTGATCTTGATTTAGGTCAAATAAGTGGAAACGGAGACGTACAAACCGAAGAACGTAACATGAATGCAGAATTCACAGCTGTTAAAGCAAGTTCTGGTCTACACGTAATATTAAAAGAAGGAACCTCTCAAAAAGTAATAGTTGAAGCAGACAGTAATTTACTTCCAATAATTGAAACCTATGTTGATAATGGTATGTTACGCATTCGATCTGAAGAGAACATTCGCAATGCAAAGTCAAAAAAGATTTATGTAACCTACACTTCGCTTTCAGAAATTAAAGCAAGTAGTGGTTCAAATGTTAGTGCATCTGACCAAATTAAAAGTGAGCGCTTTACACTTGATGCCAGCAGTGGTGCTCATATAGAAGCAGATGTTTTTTCAAAAAATTTATACCTAGAAGCTAGTAGCGGTGCTAATCTAGATGTTTCTGGAAAAACAAAATCACTTAAAGTAAAAGCAAGTAGTGGTGGATTGGTAGATGCAGATCATGTACTTTCTGCAAACTGCGATGCAAGGGCTTCTAGTGGTGGTAATATTTCAGTAAACGTAAAAGAACATCTAGAAGCCAAAGCTAGTAGTGGTGGTAATATTGATTATTACGGAGAACCTACCGTACACACAACGTCCAAAAACTACAGTGGCGCTATCAATAAAATGTAATTCGTACATATTGCTATAGACGTTTTACACAAGAGGATATTTAAAGGATTTGTAACTATGTCTGGTTGAGCGCAGTTGAAACCTATGTGAACTTTCACCTAGGTATAGTTCTCGACTGCGCTCGAACAGACAAAAAGTTCTTTTTTATCCTCTTTTTTTTACATCAATTACCAATTCTAATAAATCATGAAAAAATACGCTCTCATTATTATTGTTTTTTCTTTCTTCGGAAATATCCTAGCGCAAGAAAAAATAGATAGTCCCTTATATATAAAAGCACTCGAATTGGACCGTATTATTTTTGATGAAGGGTTTAACAAATGTAACCTCACTCCTACTGAAAATTTACTTGCTTCAGATGTCGCTTTTTATCATGATCTTGCTGGCAGGCAAAACAAAAGTCAATTCATGAAAGCCATAAAAGAAAATATTTGCGGGCCTACAGATAAAAAACCAATTAGAAAATTGGTGCCTGAAACACTAGAAGTTTTTCCGCTAAGAAATAATGGAGTCTTGTATGGAATGATTGCTAAAGGATCACATGAGTTCCATATTAAAGAACCAAACAAAGCATTGTATCAAACCGGAAAAGCATTGTTTAGCATTCTATGGATGAAAGAAAATAATACTTGGAAAGCTAAAACTATATACAGCTATCATCATCAAGCCCAATAAAAAAGTCCTTTTGTTAGTTAACAAAAGGACTTTTAATTTTTATTTAAATGAAACTTATGCTTCAACAGCAGTTTCAATAGTCGCTAAATAACGTTCTGCATCTAGGGCTGCCATACAACCTGTACCTGCTGCAGTTACTGCCTGACGGTACTCTTTATCTTGTACATCACCACTTGCAAAAACTCCAGGAATATTTGTTTTTGTTGACTTTCCTTCGGTAATTAAATACCCTGTGTCATCCATATCTAACTGTCCTTTAAAGATATCTGTGTTGGGCTTATGACCAATGGCAATAAACAATCCAGTAATAGCGATATCTTCCGTTTCACCTGTTTGGTTGTTCTTCATACGTAACCCTTCTACCACCATATCTCCTAATACCTCGTCAACTTCTGTATTGTAACGTAAGTCAATGTTTGGCGTAGCAGTAACTCTATGTTGCATTGCTTTACTTGCACGCATGTAATCTTTACGAACTAACATGGTTACTTTATTACAGATATTTGCAAGGTAAGTTGCTTCTTCTGCAGCCGTATCTCCAGCTCCTACAATGGCAACATCTTGTCCTTTATAAAAGAATCCATCACAAACGGCACAGGCAGAAACTCCACCTCCACGTAATTTTTGTTCACTTGGCAAGCCTAAATATTTTGCTGTAGCACCCGTAGAAATAATTACAGTCTCCGCTTCAATTTGCGTCTTACCATCTACAGTAGCTTTATGGATACCTCCTACTTCGGTAGCAAATTTAACAGCTGTAATCATCCCAATACGAACTTCTGTACCAAAACGCTCTGCTTGTTGTTGCAATTGCACCATCATGGTGGGTCCATCAATTCCTTCTGGATATCCTGGAAAGTTATCTACTTCTGTAGTTGTTGTTAACTGACCTCCAGGCTCCATACCTGTATACATAATTGGCTTTAAGTCTGCACGTGCTGCATAGATTGCAGCAGTATATCCTGCAGGACCACTACCTATAATCAAACATTTTATTCTCTCTATCGTATCGCTCATGGCTATTTTTTCAAAAATTTTATAAGATTCCAAAAGTAAACATTTTCACAAAAAATGGACGCAAAAAGTTATCAAGAAACCTAATATTCTTATTGTTAGGTTTTATATGTCGCAACAACTATATAAATCCTACAGTTTGTATCTTTACTTCGGAAATATAATACCTCAATAGTATGTTAGTGTATTAAAATTTCCGAAGCACATCTCACCTGCATTGTTTATCTTTGCAACGAAAACAAAACGCTATGATTTCTACTGAAAACAACACCAAAATCAAACTAAACACCATTGAAGAAGCCATTGCCGACATTAGGCAAGGGAAGGTGATTATTGTAGTAGATGATGAAGATCGTGAAAATGAAGGGGATTTTGTAGCTGCCGCAGAAAACATTACTCCAGAGATTATCAACTTCATGGCAACCCATGGTCGCGGTCTTATATGTACACCCATTACCGAAAGTCGTTGTAAAGAATTACACCTAGACATGATGGTGGGTAACAATACAGATCCTATGGAAACTGCCTTTACGGTTTCTATCGATTTAAAAGGACATGGCGTTACAACAGGGATTTCTGCTGGCGATAGAGCTAAAACAGTAAAGGCCCTGGTAGATCCAAACATGAAACCTTTCGACTTAAGCAGACCTGGACATATTTTCCCGCTTAAAGCGAAAGATGGTGGCGTATTGCGTAGAACTGGACACACAGAAGCTGCTATTGATTTTGCTCGCCTTGCTGGGCTCGAACCCGCTGGAGCTATTGTAGAAATCATGAACGAAGATGGCTCGATGGCAAGACTTCCACAGTTGGCAGAAGTAGCGCAAAAATTTGATCTAAAACTTGTGTCTATAGAAGACCTTGTTGCTTATAGAATGGAGCATGATTCGCTTATTGAAAAACAAGAAGACTTTACTATCAATACTAATTTCGGACCCTACAGATTAAGAGCTTACAAACAAACTACCAACGACCAAGTACATATTGCCCTAACCAGAGGTGATTGGAAAAAAGACGAACCTGTGTTGGTTCGTATGAACTCTACATTGGTCAACAATGATATTTTGGGAGCACTTACAAGCAATGTTGATAAAAAACTAGACGACATGTTTCAAGTCATTGCAAAAGAAGGCAAAGGCGCTATGGTTTTTATCAATCAGCAGAGTCAGTCTTTTAATCTTCTAAACAGATTAAAAACCCTAAAGGAAGTCCAAAAAGGCGATGAAATTGCCAAAGCACCAAGCATTAAAATGGACGCTAAAGATTTTGGAATTGGCGCACAAATACTACACGATCTTGGGATCCATAAAATACGTTTGGTTTCTAACAGCAAACAAGAAAAACGTGTGGGTATGATTGGCTATGGTTTAGAAATTACCGACTATGTTGCTTACTAAGCAGCTTCCTTCTAGTCTTTATTTGCAATCACAATAGTGTGCATTTCTTTTGAGCCGTCTTTTTTTGTGTAGTCCTTATGTGTGGTATGTACTATAGAGAATTGACATGCTTCTAATGCTCTTTGGATACAATCTAAAGGATGGTAATAAAAATACACACGATCGCCTGTACTGCCTTTTACAAACCCAGATTTTTCTTTCACTCCTTCCACAAAACTGAGATACACTATTCCTTTTGGCACTACCAAAGTAGTACATGTTTTAATAAATGTTTCGCAATCTTCTGGAGAGAGATATGGTAGACAGAAGCCACAAACAATACCTTCGAAAGTCAGTTGCAATGTGTCTAGGTTTCTAACACATAAAAAATTCCAGATGGAACATGCGTCTGTGCTTTTTATATCATAGATTCCGAAATATCAACACAATGAATTTGTATTACTGGGTTTTGACTCACAAGATATTTTGAAATATTCCCCGGACCACAACCCACATCGAGAATCGCTGCATTTTTAGAAGGTAATAGTTCTAAAAAAGAATTATAGGTATCGTTATAGAGAGCTAAGTCCATAGAGGATGCCTCATAGGCAGCAGCTACTTTGTTCCAGGTGGCATGAGTTTCTTTGTAGGTGTCCATAATTTCACTCTGTATAGCATAAAGATACATAGTCTGTCTATTTTAGGAAGTTTTTAACTTCGGAAATATTAGTACAAGCGCTATCTTTACAGCAATGAAACACTACGCAAAAACTCCCAAAAAAGAGACCAAGACAAAACCTAAAGTAACCATGGTTTCTGCTTTTAAAACCATTATTTGGCCTCGACGAAACTTGGTGTTAATTGGTTTGATTTTAATTGTCATTGGTCGCTTGGCTGGATTTGTATTACCACTAAAATCGAAAGAATTACTAGACAGCATCATTCCAAACAATGATACTTCTGGACTCTACAACATGCTTTGGATGGTGGGCGCTGCCCTATTGGTTCAGGCCATAACTTCATTTTTACTTACGCGTATTCTCAGTGTGCAAGCGCAATACCTTATTAGTGAATTACGTGCGCAAGTCCAAAAAAAGGTACTTTCCTTGCCTATCAGTTTTTTTGATAACACAAAATCTGGTGCCTTAGTTTCTAGAATCATGAGTGATGTAGAAGGCGTTCGAAATCTTATTGGTACTGGTTTGGTACAATTAGTTGGAGGAACCATTACGGCAATTATCTCTGTGGTGTTATTAATCCGTATCAACCCTTGGATGACTTTATTTGTGTTTTTGCCTGTAGCTATTTTTGGTTTTGTTGCCTTAAAAGCTTTTAAGTATATCCGACCAATTTTTCGTAATCGCGGAAAAATTAACGCCGAAGTAAAAGGTAGGTTAACCGAAACGCTAGCAGGCGTTCGTGTCATTAAAGGATTTAACGCCGAAGCCCAAGAAAACAAAGTCTTTGAAGCCGGTGTTGACAGGCTATTTCAAAATGTAAAAAAGAGCTTAACCGCTACCGCATTAATGACAAGTTCTTCTACTTTTTTATTAGGATTAGCTTCTGTAGGGATTATGGGAATTGGTGGTTACTACATGATTGAAGGCACCATGACTGTTGGTGATTTTTTACTCTTTACCTTACTGTTAGGGTTCATGATTGCCCCCATTGTGCAAATGAGTAATATCGGGAGTCAGCTCACCGAAGCCCTCGCTGGATTAGACCGTACCGAAGAACTTATGAATATCACCACGGAGGAAGAAATGGAAGATCGCACCATTGTATTAGACGATATTAAAGGAAAACTCGAATTTAATAAGGTTTCTTTTGCTTATGAAGATAGCAAAGATGTATTACACGATATAGACCTCACTGTGGAAGCGGGTAACGTCATTGCCTTGGTAGGAAGTTCTGGTTCGGGAAAATCGACCATTGCTGGATTATGCGCAACTTTCTTAACGCCACAATCTGGAACCGTCACCATGGATGGCATAGACCTAGCTAAGGTAAATCTAAGCAGTTACCGCCAACATTTAGGTGTGGTTTTACAAGATGAATTTTTGTTTGAAGGTACTATTAGAGATAATATTTTATTTCCAAGACCTAATGCTACAGAAGAACAACTACAAGCCGCAGTAAAAGCAGGATATGTAAATGAATTTACAGATCGATTTGATGACGGACTAGATACTCTCATAGGAGAACGCGGGGTTAAATTATCGGGAGGACAACGCCAACGTATTGCTATTGCAAGAGCTATTTTAGCGGATCCAAAAATTATCATTCTAGATGAGGCAACCTCTAATCTCGATACAGAAAGTGAAGCACTTATTCAAAAATCATTAGCTACTTTAACAAAAGACAGAACTACTATTGTCATTGCACACCGCTTGAGTACCATTAAAAGAGCAGATCAAATATTAGTCATAGAAAACGGACGTATCGCCGAAAAAGGAAATCACGATAGCCTCATAGAAAAAGAAGGTAGGTATTACGATTTATATACCTATCAGGCTAAGATTTAATAAAAAAAGGGTGCTTTTGAGCACCCTTTTCTACACTAAATAAATTGATTTTCTTAGAAAGAATCTCTAGGTCCACCTGGCTGAAAAATAGTTCTCATACGTACTTTTTGACCTTCAGAAAACATATACATACAAGCATCGTCTACATAATCCATATAGTTCATAGTCATGTCATTGCTTCTGCAATTGTTTGTAGGGTAATTTGGACATCCATAGTTTGGTGCATCTGAGGCAGGAGTATCAGAAACAAAATCGTCTTTTTTACATCTACCATCACCCCAGATATGTCTTAAATTCATCCAGTGACCTACTTCATGAGTAGCAGTTCTACCTTTATTGAAAGGAGCTTGAACAAATCCTGTTGTACCAAAATATTGTGGAGAGATTACCACACCATCTGTAGAAGTTGCACCACCTGGAAATTGAGCATAGCCCAAAATTCCACCTCCAATATTACATACCCAAATATTTAAATGTGTATCGGGACTCACAGCATCAGAACCTCCGTTTGATGAAAATTTCATTGCATCATTTGTTCCCCAAGAACTTGTTGAAGACGCAACTCTTATGGTCTGATCAAGAGTAAAGTTAACATCAACATCTGCAATTAAACTAGCAAATTCTGTGGGAACTTGATTAGCGTCACTATTACCTAAATTAAAATCTTCATTCAAAACACTAATCTGAGAATTTATTTGTTGATCAGAAATGTTTTGATTCGAATTATTATAAATTACATGAACAATTACTGGAATATTTATGGTGCCTAAATTGTCAATTGGATCACCACCGCCAGAGCCACCGCCGTTTCCGCCGCCACCATTTCCGTTTCCATTTCCATTTCCATTTCCTGGCATTCTATTTATAATTGAACGTCTTGTAAACTCCTCAATTTGAGTCATACTTGCTATTAATTCAGGATTATTTGCGAGATTTTGTTCTAATACTTGCATAGAATGACATTTTCTTCCTTCCGAATGGTCAGTAAGATCTTCATCAATGTGTAAGGTGTAATCACTTAGATCCATTTCTTGATCTATTGCATTTTGAGTACCATCAGTTTCACAAGATAAAATGAGTGCTAATCCTGTTAAAGCCAAAAATAATTTTTTCATGAATTGTTGTTTTAATGTTAATATTTTACTAAAGTAACATAATTATATCAGTTTTTAAATTAATATAAAAAAATAACTAGTTTTAAAATCATTCACAAAAAATAGTACAAATCAAATATTAGTCATAGAAAACGGACACATCGCCGAACAAGGAAATCACGATAGGCTCATAGAAAAAGAAGGTAGGTATTACGATATATACACCTATCAAGCTAAGATATAAGGGGTTAAAAAATTGTTAAACAAGTTTTAACAGGAAAAAAGAAGTAGGTTTGAGTAGTATTTTTAGAAAAAAACTAACAACTATGAAAAAAATTACACTTCTAGCAACCCTACTTTTTGTCCTCTTCAGTTGCAGCACCGATGAGGGTGTTACAACAACAGAACAACAGCAAGAACAAGAAACAATCCCATCCTGCAATGATGGCATTCAAAATGGAGATGAAATCGATATAGATTGTGGAGGATCATGCGTTCCTTGTCCAATAAATATAGTGCTTGAAGGTAAAGCCCAAAAAGGACCTTTTATAAACGGTTCGGCAATACTCCTTACAGAATTAGATAACACCTTTACCCCCACTGGGAGTGTTTTTACTTCTGAAATATTAGACAATACTGGGCAGTTTAGTTTCGGAGCATTGACTCTTTCCTCACCAAACATCAATCTTCGCGTGGATGGATTTTACTTTAATGAGGTTTGTGGTGATCTTAGTAGCGCTCCAATCACACTACAAGGTATTACCGCATTGAACATTCAGGATCCTGTTAATTTACAGGAAAACCAAATAAACATAAATGTACTCACTCACTTAGAAAAAGTAAGAACAGAGTATCTCATAGAAAATGGAAGTACATTTTTACAAGCAAAATCTCAAGCACAAACTGAAATTCTAGCGATATTTGAAATCTCCAATTCAAGCGGAGCGATATTTTCTGAATTGTTCGATATTTCGGGTTCTACAGAAGGTGATGCTATACTCATAGCTGTTTCGAGTATTTTACAAGGGTTTAGAAATGAAGCAGATTTCTCATCGATCATGGCAGATATCATTTCGGATGTTAGAACTGATGGTACACTTGATAACACAGCAATTGGTTCAGATTTATTGGAGCATGCAAAACTTCTTGATGTAGCTGAAATCACCTCAAATATTGAAACTCGCTATGAAACACTCGGTGTGGAGGTTAACGTTCCTGAGTTTGGTCAAATCATTTCCAATTTTATTTCAAATACAGATTTCCAAGAAACAAAAACTGTTATTACCTACCAAGAAACTGGTGCCAATGGGTTAAATATCCTAGACACAGAACGCACAGAGATTCCAGCAAACACCTTTGTAAGTCTCGCAGCACTCCTCCCAGTAGAATGCATCGATCTTACAATAAAAATATCTGCAGTTAATGGAACAACATGTGAGTTTGGATGCTGGGTATATAGCGTTACAACAGTGGTAAATTGGGATATTGAGGTATACGACCAATCAAATGACACACAAGTATTTAATAGTACCAACACCAACCATGATCTTGGGATGATCTTCGAATCGGGAACGTATTTAATTGAGTATTTTGAAAACAATATAAATACCCCAACCCAAAGCAAATTACTTGAAGTAAATTAGTACTTTGTTAATTGGCAAACATTAGGATTCAAACTAGTTTGCTGGTAGGACGCTTCGCTTGGAGTTACATACTTTCTCCAAGAGAAGTGTCCTGCATGGTACCAGTGAGAAAGGCGAACGTCCTACTCACTAATCCCGTAGCCAAGTATCTGGATCTAAATGAAACATCTTCCTATTGCCCTGCACAGCAACGGTGTCACGTAACCACCAATACGGAAAAGGGGTTGTGATAGCATAATGTAAATGCGGTGGTTTTCCTCTGGCATTTCCTGTGTCACCAACTGTTCCTATTACTTCCCCTGTTTTTAAAGGTTCAAAAGGATAGGCATCAATAGCGTCTAAATGTGCATAATAATGAAATCGCCATTTGGGTCCTAATACCATCACAGATTTTCCACCTTTACCACCTTCGTGCGTGTACACTACCAAGCCATAAGTTGACGCAACTACTGGTGTTCCCTTTTCCTTAAAAATATCAATCCCTTTGTGCGTGATAGAGCTTCCCCAAGGGTAGGCCCAAAAAGATTGATCGTCCCAATCATTAGTGGTGGCTCCTTGCACAGGAATGACCATTTCTTGTGGTAACAAATAGCCTATTCCAATAATTAAAAAAGGAATAAAAGCAAACTTCCGAGTTCTTTTACCTTTTAATAAGACAAAAAAACTAGTAATAAATGTTGTTAAGAAATTACGTGTGGTATTTGTAATCATGGTACACTTAAAATCGAAACTTCAAGGTACAATTTTCTATTGAAATACAATATTATAGAGCAATAATCACTTCATCAACCCCACGACGTACTTTGGCAAGACTGGCAAACATATCGTCATCGGCACGTTTTCCAACTGCTAAGACCAAGACAGATTGAAGACCTTTTTCTTTCAGTTTTAAATAGCCATCATATTGCTCTGAATTAAAGCCTTCGATAGGACAGGCATCTATTTTTTCTAGCGCACATACCGTTAGTAAATTTCCTAAGGCGATATAGGCTTGCTTTGCCATCCAAGTGTCAATAGTATCTTGAGATTTCCCTGCAAAATCTTCTAACAGAAAGTTTTTGAAGGGATCTAATATTTCCGAAGGTGTATTTCTTACTGCCTGTACATTTTTAAAATAATTTTCAATAAAAGCAGCATCCATGTTTGTTTCTGTACATAAAACTAATGTATGCGAGCAATCTTTTACCTGTGCCTGATTCATGGTCATAGGCACCAAATCTTCTTTAATCTTTGGATTTGAAATCACCATCATTTTTAATGGCTGTAGACCGTAAGAAGTTGCTGTAAGATTAAACGCTTCTTTCAATAGCGTTAATTTTTCTTCGGAAATTTTATGGGTCTCGTCAAATTTTTTACAGGCATAACGCCATTGTAATTGTTCTAAAATTTCAGAAGTCATATCTATACTATTTAATAAATTTAAATCGTTTGTGTGTCCAGAAATAATACGCTGGATCTATGGCAATTTGTTCAGATAATTTTTGAGCAAAAGCATCGGTAATCGTAAAATCTGGATGTGTTTTTGGGGCATCTGCCAAGACACTAAAAGTAGAACTGTAATGACCCCTTTTAATCTTTGTGGTACCTAAAAAAAGAACTGGTAAATCATGTTGTTTTGCAAGTTGCTCCACCCCAGTAAAAAAAGGAGTTTGCACGTCAAAGAACTTTGTGAAATGCTTATTTCTATCGTTTGATGGCGATTGATCCATCACAAAACCAAATAGCATAAACCCAGACTGCGATTTGAGCACCTCTTTCATTGTTTCGCGAGCTTCTTTGTTTGGAACCATAGTAGAATGCCATTTGCTTCGAATATCACGTATCATTTTATCGAAATATGGATTTCTAATTTTCTTGTAAATAGCATATCCGGGTGTTCCTTTAAAAAATAAATGCAATGTAAAAATCCATTCGTAACTAGCATAATGCCCTAATGTAAGTATGACTGGTTGCCCTTTTTCTGCATATGTTTGTAACACTTCAAGGTTTGTAAAGGTATACCGTTTTTTTAAGGCTTCTTCCTTAATGCTCAATGTTTTAATCACCTCAATGAACATATCACAAAAATGGTGGTAAAAACGTTTTTCTATATTTTTTAAGGTAGCCGCATCCATTTCTGGAAATGCCGTTTTTAAATTAAAGCGAACTACTTCTTTGCGATATCCAATTACATAATACAACAATAAGTATACGGCATCACTAATAAAGTAAAGTACTCTAAATGGAAACTTAGATAATATCCAGATAAGAGGATATACTAGGACAAAAATTAATAATGACATGAATAGGTTTTTCAGCGAGCAAAGATAGCTTTTAATTAGATAGCACAACATCAAGATAGGCTATCGCCTAAACTGTTGCTATTCCAGCTTCTTTAATTGCTTTAAACCCTCCAGCCACATCAATTACGTTGTGGATACCACGACTTTTTAAAATAGAAGCCGCAATCACAGAGCGATACCCTCCAGCACAATGCACATAAAAAGGAGTATCTGATGGAAATTCATCCAAATGATTGTTAATAAATTCTAATGAAGTGTGTTCAGCCGATGGAATGTGGGCCCCTGAAAATTCCCCCTCTTTTCGAACGTCAAACACTGGGGCACCTAAAGCGATTTCTGCCTTTAAAATTTCCGCAGAGACAGATTGCATACTATCTATTTCTTTTCCAGAGGTTTTCCATGCATCTATGCCACCCCTTAAAAAACCAAGGGTATTATCAAATCCAACACGAGACAAACGAGTAACCGTTTCTTCTTCTCTCCCCTCTGGAGTCACCAATAGAATTGGCTGTTGTACGTCTTTAATTAGAGCACCTACCCAAGGAGCAAAGCCTCCATCGATACCAATAAATATAGAACGTGGTACATGAGCTTCCATATAATCTTTTTGATGACGCACATCCAAGACCAAAGCACCAGTAGTATTTGCAGCAGTTTCAAAATCTTCTGGACTTAGCGGTGTGGTGCCTTTCGCTACAATAACATCTAAGTTTTCGTAGCCTTCTTTATTCATTTTCACATTTAAAGGAAAATAGGCAGGCGGTGGCGCCAAACCATCTGTTACTTCTTTTATAAATTCTTCTTTGGTCATATTGGCGCGTAGCGCATAATTCATTTCCTTTTGATTCCCTAAGGTATCAATCGTTTCCTTCATCATGTTTTTTCCACAAGCAGAACCAGCACCATGCGCTGGATAGACAATAACATGATCTGGCAAAGGCATGATCTTGGTTCGTAAACTATCAAACAAAATACCTGCGAGATCTTCTTGAGTCATATCTGCTGCTTTCTGAGCTAAATCTGGACGACCTACATCTCCTAGAAATAGTGTGTCTCCACTAAAAATTGCATGTTCTTTGCCAGAGGCATCATGCAATAAATAGGTAGTACTCTCCATGGTATGCCCTGGTGTATGTAATGCAGTAATAGAAATATCTCCAATGGTAAAAGTCTCCCCATCTTTAGCGATATGTGCATCAAAAGAAGGGTTTGCATTGGGACCAAAAATAATAGATGCTCCTGTTTCTTTCGATAAGGTAACATGACCACTCACAAAATCTGCATGAAAATGGGTTTCAAAAATATACTTAATAGTAGCGTTATCTCTTTTCGCCCTTTCTAAATAAGGGGACGTTTCACGAAGTGGATCTATAACAGCTACTTCTCCTTTACTCTCAATATAATATGCGCCTTGCGAAAGGCATCCTGTATATAGTTGTTCAATCTGCATAATGAATCATTTTATTACAAAGATACTAATAGTGATGGTTACAAATATCAAAAAAATGATTCCTGATGCGTTAATAAAACTTTAATATGTACACACTAGCATAACTCTCAAAAAATGAATATTTTGCAGGCTGTAAACAAATAATTTTATGAAACATTATATCATCGCATTACTTGCTATTGTTACTGTAGCATGTAATTCGTCTCAAAAAACAACTACAAAAAAAGGAGATGACGCTGTTAATTATGCAGCAACAATTACCTCTAGTGAACTAAAAGAAATGCTATACGTCTATGCTGGAGATGACATGCGTGGAAGAATGACAGGTTCCGAAGGTCAGAAAATGGCGGTAAATTATCTAAAGAAATTCTATGTTGATCATGGTATCAAATCACCACTTGGAGGTGATAATTATTTTCAAAATGTTCCTGCGAGCTACCTTACTAGATTAAAAGAACCAGCAGATTCAGAAAACGTAGTAGCCTTTATTGAAGGAAGCGAATTTCCAGATGAGATTATTGTACTTTCTGCACATTTAGACCATGTGGGTGTTGATGACGAAGGAAACGTATTTAATGGTGCCGATGATGACGGAAGTGGTACAGTTGCCATGTTAGAAATGGCAGAAGCGTTTCAAAAAGCAGTAAAAGAAGGGAAAGGTCCAAAACGCTCTATCTTATTTTTACACGTAACTGGAGAAGAAATTGGTTTGTACGGTTCGCGTTATTATACAGAGAATCCTTTGTTTCCGCTTGCTAATACTGTTTGTAACTTAAATACAGACATGATTGGACGTATTGACCCAGATAAGGCAGATACCCCAAATTATATATACCTTATTGGAAGTGATAAGCTAAGCCAAGAATTACATAATGTTTCAGAAGAAGTAGCCAAAAAATACAGCGACTTAGAACTAGATTACACTTATAATGATGAAAACGATCCTAACCGTTTCTACTACCGTAGTGATCATTACAACTTTGCTAAAAACAATGTTCCTATTATTTTCTATTTTAATGGAGTACATGCAGATTACCACAAAATATCTGACACGCCTGACAAAATTGAGTACGAATTAATGGAAAAAAGAACGCGTCTTATTTTCCACACCGCATGGGAAGTTGCCAACCGCGAAGGACGTATTACTGCAGATAAATTATAAGAAATACTTTTATATATTTTTAAAACCTGTCGCTTATGTCAGGTTTTTTTTATGCTTTATAATTACAGTAACCTCTAAAGTATACCTTCGGAAATATGAGCGCTCCAATTGCATTAGGTTGATTCTATTGTAGGCTTAGCTAGATTCTTTAACCTAACAAATTTCCAAAACGAAGACAGCTCGGAGATGTTGAAAATAGTTATAAAAAAAGGGTGTCTGGAAAGCATACTAAGATGTCTGTTCGAGCGCTCCCGAAGTTTCGGGAGAGAACTACTACTCACATATTTTAAACATAGGTTTCAACCCGATAGCTATCGGGTGCGCTCAACCAAACAAGAGTTATTTTTTTTACTTTTATATACCCTTTCCCAAAAAAAAGCCCCTTAACATGGTATGTTAAAGGACTTCTAAATTTTCTTTGTATTGCTTATTAATTCTGAAT